>CAMPCT010000248.1 GCA_946647055.1 uncultured Atopobium sp.
CGCATGCTCGACAGGAGCGAGGAGGTGCTGGGGAATGCCCTCTATGCCATCGACTCCGACTTCCGCATCCTCGGCTCGTCGCGGCTGGCGGGGGAGCTGCCTGCGGGGGCGAGCTTCGAGTCCTCGGACGGGTTGAACCTGAGCCTGGGGTCAATCGACGAGTTCCTAGGGGACCGCGACCTCGCCATCGAGGAACGGGAGCCCCTGCTCATAGAGATCCGTGACAACGTCACCCTCAACTGCAACCTCTATGAAGGGGAGGTATATCGAGGTTGCGTGACCGTGCAGTACGGCGAGCGTCGGTATCGTGAGAGCGACCGCCCCGTGCTCAAGTTCCTGGCCGCCATGCTCCTCAAGGCCATGCGGCAGCTCGCAAGCTCCGTGCCAGACGGACGCGGCACGATGCGCCAGGCCGTGCAGGACCTTGTGGGAGGCATTCCCCTTGACGCCATGGGCCGCTCGTCCTTCGAACGCGCGGCGAGCAGCCGTCACTTCGTTTGCATGCGCCTCAAGCTGTCGAATCGCCTTGCCAACCTGCCCATTGGGTACGTGCGCAACATGGTGGAGAGCGGGTTCCCCAAGTCCCTGACGTTCGAGCACCACGGGAACTCGATCGTGTCCTTCATCGACCTCGACGAGCTCGATGCCTCCGCTCCCCCGCTGGAGGCCATCAAGAGGGTAATCCAGCCGTTCACAGGCACGATGGGCATGAAGGCTGGCATATCGGACCCGGTAGAGGACATCATGCAGGCGCGTCTCTACTACCTCGAGGCTAACGCCGCACTCGAGAACGGCATGCTCTTCGAGCCCGATGGCTGCGTCTTCGAGTTCCAGGACCACATCCTGGAGGACATGGTCGTGAGCTCGATGGGAGAGTTTCCGCTCGAGCTCCTCTGCCCCGCAGGGCTACGCGCGCTCATGGCACACGACGAGGGGTCGGCCACCAGCTACGTGGAGACCCTGCGCTGCTACCTCGAAAACAACATGAGCGTGACAGCGACCGCCCGGGAGCTCTTCGTCCACAGGAGCACGCTTCTCGAGCGACTCGCCCGCATACGTCGTGAGCTCGCCCTCGACCTTGACGACGCCGACGTGAGGCTTCGTCTGGGACTGCTGCTCAAGGCGATGCAGGTACACGAGCAGCTACAGGCCAACACCGAGTAACCCGTCAAAACAAGACGCCCCTCGCCCGGCGCTGCATGGCCGGAGGAGGGGCGCAAGAGCTGTAGACGTGATACGACTAGTCGCCAAGAGCCTTGAGCTCGGCGTCGATGGCGTCGAGGTTGTCGGCAAGCTCCTTGGCCTGCGGGAAGCTCGCGAGCTTGCGCAGGGTGAGGCCCATGACCATCTTCATCTGGGGATCGGTGGTGAAGCCGGGCGAGTACTTGCTCACGATGGCCGCGGCCTCGGGGTTCTTGGCGAGCTTCTTGCACTTGTCGTCGACGGAATAGCCCATGGTTCTCCTCCTTCGTTGGAGGCGCCTACTCGAGGCGCCAATTGACTGCCTCGCAGTGTGACGGCTGCGAGCTCGCCCTCATAGCCTGCTTCACGACGAGAAATGCCTGCCCTTACCCCTACAGATTGTCGGATGGCAGGGCATGGGGTCTTTGACATCACGTATCATGGTGGAGGAAGGCAAAGGAAAGAAGGCGCGGCAATGAGCGATGTCCTAGAGAGATTCGTCAGGTATTGCAGGATCCCCTCGCAGTCCAATCCCCTCACAGCCGACGTGGTTCCCTCCACGCCTGAGCAGTTCGACATGGCACGCATCGTCGTGGCTGACCTCGAGGAGCTTGGGGCACAGGACGTGCGCATGGACGAGCACGCCTACGTCACCTGCCACTGGCCGGCAGGCGAGGGATGCGAGGGCCTTCCTGCCCTCGGTTTCGTCTGTCACCTAGACACCGCCTGGCAGTCGTGGGGCGACGAGGTCCACCCACAGGTTCGCCGTTACGAGGGCGGCAGGTTCGTCATCGGCATGGGGCGTGACGGGCGTGAGGTGTCCATCGACCCCAGCACCAATCCCAACCTCTCCCACATGGTGGGCTGGGACCTCGTCACGAGCGACGGGACCTCGCTTCTGGGCGGCGACGACAAGGCTGCCATCGCCCTCTGTCTCTCGCTCATGCTTCGCCTCAAGGAGGACCCGACGCTCCCCCATCCCCGCCTTGCCTTTGCCTTCGTCCCCGACGAGGAGATTAGCCACGGGGCAGCCCTTCTCGACCTCGAGGAGTTTGGCGCGCCGTGGGGCTACACCATCGACGCGGGTCCGCTGGGCGAGTTCTGCTACGAGACCTTCAACGCCGCCGAGGCCCATGTGCATGCCCGCGGCGTCTCGGTGCATACGGGCACCGCAAAGGGCATCATGGTCAACGCATCCGAGGCCATCATGCGCTTCCACCAGCTGCTGCCGGCACAGGAGCGCCCTGAGTTCACCGAGGGCTATGACGGCTTCTACTACCTCGAGCGCATGCAGGGTGACTGCGAGGAGGCGCTGGCCGACTACATCATCCGCGACCACGACCAGGCCAAGGTCGAGGCGCGCAAGGACGTGATGCGCCGGGCAGTCGAGCTGGTGAACCGCCAGATGGGCTCGCAGGTCCTCGAGGTCGAGATTGGCGACCAGTACCACAACCTTGCAGACGTGGTATGCCTACCCCAGAACGCACACCTCATCGAGAACGCGCGGTCAGCATACGCGGCAGCAGGCGTGGAGATGAGCTGCATCCCCATGCGCGGCGGCACCGACGGTTCCCTCCTGTCATTTAGGGGATTCCCCTGCGCCAACCTCTCGGCCTGCTACCACAACGCCCACGGCGTCCGTGAGTTCGTACCGGTCCAGGAGCTCGAGACCATGCTCGAGGTCCTCGTGAACCTCGTGGGGCTCTATGGCAGGCCACGGGGATAGGTCACGGATGGCACCCCTAACATGAGGGCCGCCGGGCGCTTACGCGTCCGGCGGCCCGCGCCTTGCGATTGTCGGTCTGTTAGAAGAACAGCCCCACGAGCCAGGCAACGGCTCCGCCCAGGAACATGGTCATGGGAAGCGTGATGATCCAGGCGGTGAGCATCTGGTAGCCGATGCCCCACTTGACCTTCTTTGCGCCCTTGGCGGTGCCGGCACCCATGATGGACGTGGTGATGACCTGCGTAGTCGAGACAGGAGCACCAAGGGCCGTCATGACCTCGATGGCGATGGCGGAGCTGGTCTCGGACACGAAGCCCATGACGGGCTCGAGCTTGGTGACGCCCGAGCCGACGGTCTTCATGATGCGCTGGCCACCGATGGAGGTTCCCAGTGCCATGGTGGCGGCGCAGAAGATCTTGACCCACAGGGGAATGCCCTCGCCCGAGTATGCCCCGACCGAGGCAAGCGCGATGGTGATGATGCCCATGGTCTTCTGCGCATCGTTGTTGCCGTGGCTGTAGGCCATGAACATCGAGCTTGCAATCTGCGCCTTGTGGAAGAAGGCGTTGGCCTTGCCGACCTGCACGTTCGCGCAGATCTCGAAGACGAGGCGCATGAAGCAGTAGCCCAGGCACAGGCCGATGAGAGGCGAGGTGAAGATGGGGATGACCACCTTCTTGAGCACGCCGCTCCAGATGACGTCC
>CAMPCT010000249.1 GCA_946647055.1 uncultured Atopobium sp.
AGTTCATCTTCTACGAGGACATCGTCGCGCCCGCGGGCATGCCCAGCATCAAGGGCAAGGTTCCCAAGGAGAAGCAGCCCTGCTATCTCCTGTTGCTCGAGACCATCGACGCCCTGGTGCAGGAGCACGAGGGAACGTCGCTGCTGGCATCGCTCGTCAAGGACACCATGCGCCGCAAGCGCCCGCAGTTCTCGGAGCGTAGCTATGGCTACCGGAGCTTCACCAAGCTGCTCGAGGAGGCCGCCAGCATGGGGCTCATCAGGATTCATCAGGACGATCGCAGCGGGACCATCGTCGTCGACGGGTTCTGCGAATAGGGTAGAGAGTAAGGCAGGAGGAACACATGTCAGAGAAGGTTCGGGGCATGGCGGAGGACGTGGAGGAGCTCTTCGAGATCCTTTCCGGCGACAGGCGCCGCCAAAGGCAGGACGCGTCGCACCAGCTCGCCATCATTGCGCATCAGGATCCCACGTTGCTCCATGGTCATACCGACGAGCTTGTCGATGCCCTCTACCGACCCGAGGCCCAGACGCGCTGGGAGGTCCTCGACGCGCTATCCGAGGTCGTGGCCGAGAAGGCGGGCGTCCTTGACGGTGCGTATGACGGGGCGGAGACCTCGCTTTTCGACGAGGGCTCCTCGACCGTGCGCCTGGCGGCGTTCAGGTTCCTCACGCGCTATGGCGCGACTTCCCTCGAGCGCTCCGATCGAGTCTGGGGCATCATCGACGAGGCCATCCAGTGCTATCACGGGGATCCCGACTACCGTGACATGCTCGGCTGCCTGCGAGACTTTGCCAGGGGGGACATCTCGGTGGCCACCAGGAAGGCCCTTGTGACGCGCGTCAAGTTCGACGCCGACTCGGGACGGGGGTTCCTCAAGTCGATTTCCGAGGAGATCATCGACATCTCCAAGGAGGCCGAGAAGGAGGCCAAGAAGACCGCCAAGGAGAAGGCGGCCCCCGATGACGGCGAGGCGAAGCTCGCCAAGAAGACGTCGCGTAAGAAGGTGGCGAAGGCTGCGGATGACGAGGGGGACACGGCTTCCGAGTAGCCCCTTGCCTATTGTGTTGCCGCTGTGGTGGGGTGTCACCCCGCCCTGCGTCAGGGTAGACTAGTACGAACTCAAACGAGGGCGGTGGTGCCGCCCCTGGAGAAAGGCTGCAAGACCATGGCAGACGAAGAGAAGATCGAAGAGCCCGAGGAGGCGCTGGAGACCGAGGTGCTCGAGGCCGGGGAACCCGAGGAGGTGCTCGCCCCCGAGGAGGAGCCCGCCTCCGAGGAGGAGCCCGCCGACGAGCCCGAGGAGGAGCCTGTCTCCGAGGACGACGAGCCGGCCCCTGCCCCCAAGAAGGCCAAGAAGTCCCAGCGGGTCAGGGAGCGCAAGGCCCAGAAGGCCCATGCCAAGGAGGAGCCCGAGAAGCAGGGCTATGTCGCCTCTGCAGGCAAGAAGGGTGGCGTCTCGGGAGGCATCCTCGCCCTCGCCTGCGCCCTGTGCCTCGTTGCCGGCGCCCTTCTCGGCCACTTCCTCCCCATTGGTGGCTCGGGCTCTGCCGGCAACCAGATCGCTGGCGTGACCTCCCTCACCGAGGAGCAGCTTGACGAGGCAGTCGCCGCCTACACCATCAACGGCGAGACGACGCCCGTCACCGCCCGCGAGGTCATCGAGAGCATGAGCACCCTCGAGGAATACGTTGGCGAGGACGGCACCTACAACGTGCCCTCCGCCGACTCCGTCCTCTCGTTCATCCGCAACGAGGTGCTCAACAACGCCGTTGTCGAGGCGGGGATCACCGTGACCGACGAGGACGTCGCCGCCTATGCCGAGGAAGTCCTTGGGTCGTCCGACCTCGAGGAGATTGCCACCATGTACGGCATGGACGTCGAGGTCGTGACCGAGATGATCCGTGATTCCGCCGGCGTGCGTGCCCTCTACGACCAGGTCGTGAGCACGAACGGCCTCGAGCCCCCCATGGCCCCCACCCCCTGCGAGGAGGGTGACGAGGAAGTGGCGACCGCCGAGTACGGTGCCTACATCATGAACCTGATTGGTGACGAGTGGGATGTCGAGAACGAGACCTGGGCGCGTCAGGACGGCCCCTACTACGCCGCCCTTGCTGCCGAGTCCTTCACCTCCGACTCCGCCAACTTCAACCAGGCCACGAGCGCCTACTACGTTGCCTATCAGGTCTATGCCACCGAGCAGAGCAACGTCACCGCCAAGTGGACCGAGTACGTGAACGGGCTGTTCTCGGGCGTGAGCGTCGACGTCTACTCGCTCGTCTCGTAAGACGGGGCAGACACCGGTCTGACCCATGCGGGGCGGGGCCTTCGGGCTCCGCCCTTCTCTTTCTCTTGCGGGGGGTCTTTGGCTATCCTGTAGGTGTACGTATCGGGGGAGGGGCCTATGCGCGTCATCGTGAGCGAGTGTCTGAGGGGCATTCCCTGCCGCTATGACGGCGGGTCAAAGCCCTGCGATGCGGTCGTGCGCCTGTGCGAGCGCGTCGAGCCCGTGGGCGTGTGTCCCGAGACCGCCGCGGGACTTCCGGTGCCTCGCCTGCCTGCCGAGCAGCGCGAGGGTCGCGTGCTCCTGTCGGATGGAACGGACGTGACGCGGGAGTTCCATGATGGTGCCCGTAGGAGTCGGGACGCCGTCCGGCTGTCCGACGGAACGTTTCCCCCGCTTGCCGTGCTCAAGGCGCGGAGCCCGTCCTGTGGGTCCGGGCTCGTCTACGATGGAACATATACCGGGACGCTCGTTCCCGGCAACGGGGTCTTTTGCAGGATGCTTCAGGAGGAGGGTGTGACCGTGGTTGACGAGGAGATGGTCGAGAGGTGCGTGCCAAGCTTCGAGCACCCCATCGCAATCGTGCTGGGGAGCGGTTTGGGCGGGGCAGCCGGCTTGGTCAAGGTGGTGCGTCGCATCGACTACCGTGACATTCCGGGATTCCCCGAGGATGCCGAGCCCATTCCCGGTCACAGCTTCGAGGCGATGGTTGGTTCCATCGACGACGTGCCGGTGGTCGTGTACCCCGGTCGCGTCCACCTGTACCAGGGCTTCACGCCTCGGGAGGTCACCTCGCTCGTGCGCCATGCGCATGGTCTGGGCTGCCGCGTCATAGTCTTCGCGTGCGCGACCGGGGCAATCGAGCCCAATGCCCAGATGGGGCTGGGGGTCATCTCCGACCATATCAACCTCACGGGAATGAATCCACTGGCGGATACGGAGTGCCTGCGTGGACTCGACACGCCCTTTGTGGGCATGGGCGATGCCTATTCCGCCTACCTGCGTGCCGTTGCCCACGGTGTTGCGGATGATCGTGACATCCAGCTGGGAGAGGGCGTCTACGCGGGCCTTCTTGGCCCGAGCTTCGAGACGCCGGCAGAGATTCGCGCCCTGGGCCTCCTGGGCTGCTCCTATGCCGGGATGAGCCTGGTGCAGGAGACCATCATGGCCCGTGCCCTGGGCATGGAGGTCCTGGGACTCACGCTGGCGGCCAACGTCGCAGGGGCCTCGGACGTCACCCATGAGTCGGTGCTCGCGGAGTCGCGCAACCACGCCGACGACTTCTGCGAGCTCTTGAGGGGCATCCTCACGACGCTGTAG
>CAMPCT010000250.1 GCA_946647055.1 uncultured Atopobium sp.
TCGTTGTACATGAAGAACTCGCCGATGGCGGCACCCGCCATGGGGGCGATGTACTGCATGGGCGCGGAGTCCGCCGCGGTGGCGGAGACGATGATCGTCTTCTCGAGGGCGCCGTGACGCGCCAGCGTCTCGCGGATCGCGGCGACGGTGGAGGCCTTCTGGCCGACCGCCACGTAGATGCAGATCATGTCGGAGCTGCGCTGGTTGATGATGGCGTCGATGGCGATGGCCGTCTTGCCCGTCTTGCGGTCGCCGATGATGAGCTCGCGCTGGCCGCGCCCGATGGGAACCATGGCGTCGATGGCGACGAGGCCCGTCTGGACGGGCTCGCAGACCGGCTGGCGGGCCATGATGCCCGGTGCCTTGAACTCGATGGGGCGACGATGGGTGGTGACGATGGGACCCAGGCCGTCGATGGGCTCGCCGAGCGGGTTGACGACGCGACCGAGCATGGCGCGTCCCACCGGGATGTCCATGACGCGACCGGTCGCACGGCACTCGTCGCCCTCCTTGATGGAGGAGACGTCGCCAAAGAGGACCGCACCCACGCGGTCGACGTCGAGGTTCTGGGCGAGGCCGTAGACCTGCTTGCCCGTAGAGGAGCTGGTAAACTGCAGGAGCTCGCCCGCCATGGCGGTCTTGAGGCCCGCGACATAGGCGATGCCGTCACCCACCTGGGTGACCTCCGAGGACTCACGGCGGTCGACGGTCATGTCGACCGTCTCGAGCTGCTTGCGCAGCGCGCTCATGATGCGGGAGGCATCGATGGCTTCGGACATCACTGACCACCTCCCATGAATGACGAGGCGAGGGTGCTCCTCACGTTGGCGAGCTGGGCGCGGACGGACGCGTCATAGCGACGGCCGCCGCCCTCGAGGATGATGCCGCCCAGGATCTTGGGGTCGACCTCCTCGAACAGGGGCGTGCCCACCCCAAACAGCTCGTTGACCTTCTCGCGCACCTTGGCGCGCAGGCCGTCATCCATCTCCACGGCGGTGGTCACCGTGACGGAGACGACCGTGTCGATGTTGGGACTAGTTGGCATCGGAGCTACCCACTTCCGCGAGATACTTCTCTGCAAGGGCGCGGTGCTCGGCATCCGTGAGGTCATTGCCGATGATCTTCCCGGCTATCTCGACCGAGAGGTCGACGACAGAACCGGAGAGCTCGACCATGGCCTTGCGGCGCTCGGAGTCGACCGTGTCGTGCGCCTTGGCGATGGTGGCGGCAGCATCCTTCTGCGCCTTCGCGAGGATTGCGGCGCGCTCCTCCTCGGCCTTGCGGCGCGCGGCGGAGATGATGTCGGCGGCCTCGCGGTCGGCGGCGGCAATCTTGGCCTCGTACTCGCGCACGTTGGCCTTCGCCTGCTCCTTGGCGTCCGCGGCGGCCTTGAGGTCGCCCTCGATCTTTGCCTGGCGCTCGTCGAGGATGCCGATGATCATGGGCCATGCCATCTTGGCGAGGATCGCCCAGATGATGAGGAAGGCAATGAGCGCCGGGATGAACTCTGCGGGCTTGGGGATCAGGATGTCCGCCCCAGCCGCATATGCGGGCGTTGGTGCCACGAGCGACACGGCGAGGGCGACAGCCCCCATGCCGGCAGCCTTGTGAGCAAAGCCCCACTTGTTCGTGTTCATTCTTCGAACCTCCAAAGGTCGGTCTCTTCGCACGCGCGGCGCTAACCGGCGATGAGCGTGACGACGAAGCCGATCAGGGCGAGTGCCTCGACAAAGGCCGAGCCCAGGATGAAGACGGTGAAGAGACGACCCTGGACCTCAGGCTGACGGGCCATTCCGGTCGCAGCGCCAAACGCAGCCAGGCCAATGCCAATGCCGGCACCAACAACGCCAAGACCGTATCCGATAACTCCCACGATTCCTCCTTTGCCGTTCGCCGGACCACCCAGCGACCCTTTACCAAATATATGAACTGCGGGACATCCCGCGAGTTACCGCCCCTAGTGCTCAGCCGACTCGGCAAGCTGGATGTACACGGCCGAGAGCATGGTGAAGACGTATGCCTGAATGGCGGCGACCAGGAGCTCGACCGCATAGATGACGAGCAGGATCGCCAGCCAGAAGAGCGAGGCCCCGGCCTGGCCCAGCGCCGTCACCGAGAAGCCCTGCAGAAGCGGCATGAAGAAGAGCGAGGTCAGGATTGCGAACGCACCCAAGACCACGTGGCCTGCAAACAGGTTGCAGAAGAGTCGGACGGCCAGGGTGACCAGGCGCAGGAACGTCGAGAAGACCTCGATGACCCACACGAGGGCGTTCATGGGGAACGCGACGCCCGCGGGGGCAAGGCTCTTGATGTAGCCGATGACGCCCTTGTTCTTGATGCCGATGTAGATGAAGTACACGAACGACACCAGGGCGAGGGCGGCGGCAGTGCCGATGCAGCCCGTGCCGGGCTTGCAGCCCGGGATGACGCCGATGATGTTGTTG
Source organism: uncultured Atopobium sp. (assembly GCA_946647055.1). Next base: position 2,445 of record CAMPCT010000250.1, read on the forward strand.
ATGAGGATGAAGAAGAAGACCGACGCGATGAAGGGGAAGTGCTCGCGCCAGGTGTCACCAAGAAGCGACTTGCAAAGGTCGTCGCGACAGTACTCGACGAGGAACTCCACGCCGTTGACGAAGCGACCCTTGGGTACGAGGCCGTTCTCGGCCTGCTTCTTCTTGAAGACGAAGATCAGGGTGAGCATGCACACGATGGCGACGAACATCCAGAACGAGTACTGGGTGACGCCAACGGTCAGGTCTCCCGCGATTGGTGTTGAGGAGAAGCTCTCTACAAGCTCGTCAATCTCCTCGGAAAGGCTATCGAGTGGGTTCACCGCTCTTCCCTTCTTCCGGACTGGAGGATGCGTTCGCATCCCGCCAGGCCCTCCACGCCTCGACCGCCCAGACGGCCAAGAACGTGCCCGCCATCGCCCCTCCAAACACGAGCGTGTGCTCGGCATGGAGAAGCCATACCACGAACACGGCAGCGACGAGGAGGGCGAACGAAGCAAGGACGCTCAGCAGACCCACACCGACGCTGACCTGCCTGCCCCGAAGGGCACGCTCGAACAGGACCCCCGAGGGGACGGAGCCCAAAAGCCCCGCAGCGATGCCGATGAGCGCAAAGCCCGCCTGTCCCATGGCAACGCTCCCAAGACACGGAATCCTGCCCTTAGAGAGACATTCTAGGACCTTGGGCTAAGCCGTTCCACAGCACCTACGACAAAAGTGCATGAGTGTCACAAACTAGAAAATGCGTGATTCCATCTACGATATAACATGCGCTTGCTCGGTATTGAATCACCATCGTCAACCTGCGGGATCCAACAACGAGGGGCATGAATGGGTAATCGTTGCATAACCCCAACCAACGATGCCGGGGGATTGCCTTTTGGATGACACGCCGCCGGGCCGGAACAGGCCTCCCCTCACAGTACGACGCCCGCAAGCCGCATTGCGGGCGCCTACCAGACGAAAGGAATCACTCCGCAGGATGGATAGGAGCGGAGTCATCGTCTATTTACTTCATTCCCCATTTGGGTCGCTGCTATCAGGCAGCTTTAAGTGCTTCATCAAATGTGCACGTCTGAGGGGGCAGATGCCCCTCTACGCACCAAGGGCGAGCGCCAGCTGGGTGCGGCTCTCGAGGCCGGACTTCTCGAGGATGTTGG
>CAMPCT010000251.1 GCA_946647055.1 uncultured Atopobium sp.
CGGACTCTCCCCCGAGAATCTCCTCGAGCGGAGGCGCGCCGACGATGACCACGGGCTCGCCGACATAGTCGTCATCATCGTCCTCAGCAGGAGCTTCCGGCTCGTGCTCGGGCTCCGGCTCCGGTTCAGGTTCCGGCTCAGGCTCGGGCTCCGGTTCAGGCTCGGGCTCGGGTTCAGGCTCGGGCTCGGGCTCGGGTTCCGGTTCAGGTTCCGGCTCAGGCTCAGGTTCCGGCTCGGGTTCGGGCTCGGGTTCGGAGTCCGGCCCTACCACGATGAGCCCGGGAATCCGAACGGGCTCAGGCTCCGCGACGGGCTCGGGCTCGGGCGCCGGCTCGGCGACGGGCTCGGGCTCTACGATCGGCTCATACACGAGAGGCTCGGGCTCAGGTGCCGCGACGGGCTCGTACGCCACCGGCTCGGGCTCAGGCGCCGCGACCGGTTCTGGGACGCTCACCGCAACCGGCTCGTACGAAACCGGCTCCGGAACGACGACCGGCTCCACGACGGTCTCCTCGGCAGCAGGCTCCTCCACCTTGGCACCGCAGAACATGCAGAACATGTCGCCCTCGGGAACGGGCTTGCCGCAGTTGGCGCAGAACCTCTCCGCGGATGCCGCCGGCTTAGGCGTGGGCTGAAGCGACGCCGCACGGACCTCGGCGATGGGCAGACCGCAGCCCGAGCAGAACATGTCGTTCATGGGGACGGCCGCACCGCAACGCGGGCACTTGAGGTTGGTGGCGGCCTTCTGGGCGGCGATGGCCTGCGCCTCGATCTCGGCGATCTGCTCCTCGAGCTTGGCGCGCCTCTCGTCCAGCTGGGCAATCCCGGAGTAGAGCGCCTCGCGACCCTCCGTCATGGCCGGGTCGTCGCGCGTGATCTCGTACAGCGAGGCCCCCAGCTGGGCCGCCAGGGATTGGCGCTGCTTGAGAAGGTCGTTCATCTCGATCTTGAGCTTGGTGGTCTCGGTGGTGCGGCTCATCGCATCGAGCCCGCGGCGTCCCGCGTTGGCAACATCGTCAAGGAATCCCATGTCAGCCCCCATTGTCCCGTAGGTTGGCGCGCGTCTTTGGCAGCCGTGTTAGCCGCTCTCCTCATTGTATCGCGCGCAGGAGACGCGCGGGGCGACCATTGGCAAAGGCCACGCGACAACTTTGGCGACAGGCGGGACAATGTGACGCTCTCGACAGAAACGCACCCCTCGCGCCTCGCCTCTCGCGCGAACGCATAGAATGGGTCGTGGCCGGCGGGCACGCGCCGGTCGTTTCGACCGATTGGAGCCTCATGCACGGGAAGCGTCCTCCCCTCGCACTGTTCGCCGCCCTCCTCACGGCCTGTGCCCTCCTTGCCATGCCCATCACGGCGCTTGCCGAAGATGAGCCACCTGCCGAGGTCCCCGTGTACCGGATGTACAACACCAAGTCCTCAGAGCACCTCTACACCACCGTCCGCGCCGAGTACGAGGCCTGCGGCACCGGCAGGTACGCCGACTGGCGCCAGGAGGGCATCGGCTGGTATGCGCCGGAGACGAGCGGCACGCCCGTCTATCGCCTGTACAACCCGGTCTTGGGCGACCACCACTACACCGCCAGCAAGGGCGAGCGCGAGACCTTGATCGAGAACGAGGGCTGGCGCGACGAGGGGATCGCCTTCTGGTCTGACGACGCTCACGGCGTCATGCTCTATCGCCTCTACAACGGGAGCCTCAAGCGCGGCCAGCATCACTACACCACCAGCGACGGCGAGCGGCAGATCCTGCGCGACGGCGGCCGGTGGCGCGCCGAGGGCATCGCCTGGTATGGCCTGAGGGCGGGCGAGCCTCTGTAGGGGCGGCAGCCACAACTCACAAAGAAGAACGCCCTGCTCACGCAGGGCGTTCCCCTATACGTGCGATACGTGACGTGCGTCACGCGGTCGGACGCTCCGCGGCCTCGTCGGACGCCCCGGGCACCAGGCCCTCGGCCTCGACGTGGACGTTGCGGTTGACCGTGGCGTCGTAGGTGCTGGCACGCATGATCTCGCGCATGTCGACGCCCGTGGCCTCGCTCATGGTGTCGAAGACCTGGCGTATGACGACCGGCATCTGGGCGCTCATGCGCGACACGCCACCCTCGCCGGAGCCACCGGCGTCGTAGATGGACACGTTGCCGATGCTCGAGAGCGGCTGGGCGACCGCCGCAGCGACCTCGGGCATGATCTTGATCATCATCTCGGCCATGCCCGCCTGGTTCATCTTCTGCAGGGCCAGGGCACGCTTCTCGAGGGCGGCCGCGTCGGCCTCGCCCTTGGCGCGGATGGCCTCCGCCTCGGCCTCGCCCTGGATGCGCGTCGCGCGTGCCTGGGCCTCGGCACGCAGACGCGTGGCCTCGGCCTCCTGCTCGGCGGCGTAGCGGTCGGCCTCCGCCTGGCGCTTGCGCTGCTCGAGGGCGGCCTCGGCGTCCTGCTCGGTGCGGTACTTCTCGGCCTCGGCCTGCTTGCGGATGGTGGCCGCCAGCTCCTGCTCGCGCACCTGGACCTCACGCTCGCGCAGCTCGGCCTCGCGCTCTGCCTTGGCGATCTGGGCATTGACCATGGCGGCCTGGATCACCTTCTGCTGCTCCTGCTCCTGGATGGCATAGGCGGCGTCGGCCTTGGCGCGCTCGGTGTCCTCGCGCGTCTTGAGCCCGGCACGCTGGATGGCCAGGGCGTTCTGCTTCTCGGCGATGTCGGTGTCGGCCTGGACGCGCTGGTCGTTGGCCTCGCGCTCGGCATGTGCCTGGGCGATGGCGACTTCCTTCTCGGCCTGGGCCTTGGCGATGGCCGCGTCCTTCTTGATCTTTGACGTGTTGTCCATGCCGAGGTCGGTGATGAGACCGTGCTCGTCGGTCACGTTCTGGATGTTGCAGGAGAGGATCTCTATGCCGAGCTTCTCCATGTCGCGACTGGCCTTGGCGAGGACCTGGTCGGAGAAGGAATCGCGGTCGGTGTTGATCGAGCGCAGGTCAAGCGTGCCGATGATCTCGCGCATGTTGCCCTGGAGGGAGTCCTGCAGCGAGTAGGCGATGGCCTGCTCGTCCATGTTGAGGAAGTTGCGCTCGGCGAGCAGCATTCCGTCGGGGTCGTCGGTCACGCGGATCTTGGCGACGGCGTCGACCTTGACGTTGATGAAGTCGTTGGTTGGGATGTACTGGTCGGTCTTGATGTCAACCGAGATCTGCTTGAGGCAGAGGCGGTCGACGCGCTCGAAGAACGGGACCTTGAAGCCGGCGCGGCCGATGAGGACGCGCGGGCGCTCGTGCAGGCCCGAGATGATGAGGGCCTCGTCGGGCGATGCCTTGACGTAGCCCGCGATGAGCAGCAGCGCGAGGGCCACAATAACGATGACGATAGGGACGATGATGATGAGGGTGGGCATTGCAGTCTCCTTTGCGAGGTGGATGTGACGAACGAACGGCCGTTGCCGGCACGAACACCACTCCTTACACCGGAACCTCCTTCTCCTTGGGCGAGCCCCGCGCCCGCCATAGTTGCTGAGACGACTATTCCCATCCCGCTGCAGCCCATTCACGACCGAAAGGCGAATCCGAAAGTCCGTCACGATTGTGGAGAGGGTC
>CAMPCT010000252.1 GCA_946647055.1 uncultured Atopobium sp.
GGCCAAGTTTTGGGCCAGTGGGCAACAATTACCCACTGGCCCGTTCCGCCTGGACGTGACAAGGTGCAGGTCACTACGCCCGAAGGGCCACCACGCGCACCGGCGAGGCGGGCATCTCCTCCATGGGAACCGGCAGGATGAACGCGGTCACGCGCTCGCCCACGATCTTGTCCAGGTTCGCAAGACTCTCGACGATGGCCACGCCCCGCTCGAAGCAGGCGTGCTGCGCGGGTTCGCCCGTTGCCTCCGTGCGCACGGTCGAGGGGAACGTCCCCAGCCCGCCCAGGTACTCGATGCTGGGACCGTCGGTGCCAAGCACCTTGATGCCCTGGTCGAGCAGCCACTCGAGCGCGGCCGGCTCGAACGGCACCCAGTCGCGCCAGCGCGGGGTGCGGTAGTTCTCGCCCATGCCCGTATACACGAAGACGATGTCGCCCTCGCCGATCTTGCCCTCGGCCTTCTTCACGTCGGCCAGCTTGATCTCCTCACCGGGGTGCTTGCCCGAGCAGTCGATGGTGTAGGCCTCCCCCACCAGACGCTCGGTGGGATAGCGCATCGCGTCAATCCCGCGCAGGTCACAGGTGTAAGGCAGCTTCACGTGCGTGCCCGCCTTGCCCGCGATGTAGGCAACGCCCTCGATGTACCAGGCGGTCGCGTCGAACGGCGCGTCGTAGGGGTCGAAGCGCTCGTCGCGCGGGCCGGTGCGTGACGTGGGGTCGAGCTTGGCCTCGTACTCGTAGTTGTCGCGGCGTCTGAGCAGCCGGTGGCTCAGGTCCACGATCTGATCTCTCGTCGGCTTCATGCAGAGCCTCCCTTCGCGTCGTCGCAGCCCCTAGATGTCCTTGATCGCGACGATGCGGCAGGGCGAGGCGTCCATGCCCTGCATGGGAAGGGCCAGGATGAAGACGGTGGTGCGGATGCCCTCGATGGCGCCCAGGTTGGTGAGGCTCTCGACGATGGCGGTGTAGTTGGTCATGCACTTGACGTGGATGGGCTCGCCAAAGAGCTCGTGCATGCGGCCGTCCTCGTCATAGCCGTCGGACAGCTCGACGCCCGAGGCATCCGTGCCGATGATCTTGGGGTGGTACTGCATGAGCCACTCGAGCGCCTCCATCGAGAGCGGCGGGTAGGGCTGCCAGTTGGGCGAGCGGAAGTACTTGTCGTAGCCGGTGTGCAGGAAGACGATGTCCTCGTCCTCGATGAGGCCCTCGACCTTCTTGACGTCCTCGAGGGTGATCTCCTCGCCGGGCTCCTTGCCCTCGCAGGGGACCACGACGCACTCGCCGATCATGTGGTAGACGTCGTACTTCATGCAGTCGTCGCCGTCGACGAGGTGGTGGTAGGGCACCTCGACGTGCGTGCCAGCATGGGCGGCAAGGGTCGCGATGCCCTCGATGTACCAGTTGTCTGGCCACAGGCGGCTCTCCTCGCCCAGCTTGACCTCGAACGGGAAGTTCTCGCGCCCGCGCAGCAGCGGGTGGCTCAGCTCGACGATCTGCTCCCTCTTGATCTTCAACGTCACTCACTCCTCTCAGATGTGGCTTGTGCCTCGTGCCAAGTGTAGTTGTCGTGCCAGCCTCGCCCACGAGGCTCGCGGCAGCCGACCCACAATCGGTATGAAAACAAAGTTGACTGGTCTATATCCCCCGTTCGGCCAAACCGCGCTGCCCCAACCGCACGCGCCGCGATACGATAAGGCGGAAGTCACAAGCGAAGGAGCAACCATGCGCTATATCGCCGCCATCGACCAGTCCACCACGGGCACCAAGGCCATGCTCTTCGACGAGAAGGCTCGGCCGATCTGCCGCGTCTACAAGACGCACCAGCAGTACTACCCGCGTCCGGGCTGGGTCGAGCAGGACGCGTCAGAGATCTTTGGCCAGACCTGCGAGGCGCTGGCAGAGGCATTGGGCCGTGTCGACGTCGCGAACGTCGTGGCGCTGGCAATCACGGTTCAGACCGGCGCCTTCGTGGTGTGGGACAAGGACAGCGGCGAGCCCGTGCACCACATCATCGGCTGGCAGTGCATGCGCGGGTCCGACTTCTGTGCGCGCCTGACGCCCGAGCAGGAGGCCCTCGTGCTCGAGCGTTCGGGCACCATCCCCTCGGGCTACCTGCCCGCGGCCAAGCTCGCCTGGATGTTCGAGAACATCGAGGGCCTGCGCGAGCGGGCGGAGCGCGGCGAGGTGCTCTTTGGCACCATCGAGACCTGGCTCGTCTGGAAGCTCACGGGCGGTCGCGTCTTCGCGAGCGACTACTGCAACGCCTCGATCACCCAGCTCTTCTGCCAGGAGACGCTCGACTGGGACGACGACCTGCTCGCCATCTTTGGCGTGCCGCGCGCCATGCTGCCAGAGCTCGCATGCGCCGACGCCGACTATGGCACCGTCGCCGTGGAGGGCCTGCCGGCCCTGCCCATCACCGGCATCATCGGCGACTCGGCAGCCGCGCTCTTTGGCCAGCGCTGCTTTGCCAAGGGCGACGTCAAGATAACCTATGGCACGGGCTCCTCGATCCTCATGAACCTGGGCGACAAGGTCGTGCCGCCCGCACCGGGCACCACCACGTCGGTGGGCTGGCGCATGGGCGCGGGCGAGGTCACCTACGTGTGGGAGGGCACCGCCAACTACACCGGCGCCGCCGTGGCCTGGCTCGTCAACGACCTCGAGATCCTTCCCAAGGCGGCGGCGTCCCAAGAGGTAGCGTCGCAGGTGGAGGATGCAGGTGGGGTCTATATGGTGCCGGCCTTCTCGGGCCTGGGCGCCCCCTACTACGACGACTCCTGCCGCGCGTGCATCCTGGGCATGCGCACGGGCACCAAGCGGGCGCACATTGTGCGCGCAGCGCTCGACTGCATTGGCTATCAGGTGGCCGACCTGGCCTTCTCGATGGAACAAGCCGCAGGTGAGCGCATCACCCACGTCATGGCGGACGGCGGCATCACCCGCAACGCCATCGTCATGCAGTTCCAGGCCGACCTCCTCCAGGCCCCCGTCGAGGTGAGCAACGTGGAGGAGCAGAGCGAGCTGGGCGTGGTCCTCATGGCGGGACTGGCACGCGGGGTATGGTCCAGCAAGGAGGACCTGCTCGCATTGCCGATCGCAAGCAAGACGTACGAGCCGCGCATGGCAGCGGAGGACGCTGCCGCGCACTACGCAGGGTGGCAGGCAGCCGTGGCCCAGGCACGCTTCCGGTCGGAGGGCGTCTAGCTGAACCCATCGCATTCGCTGCTCTGCCGGGTGGGACGAAGGTGGGACAAAGGGACGGAGGCACCATGGACATACGATCGCTCGAGGCCAAGGCCCGCGAGGTCAGGCGCGGCACCTGCCAGATGGTGCACCACGCCCAGACAGGCCACATCGGCGGTGCCCTCTCCGAGACCGACTACCTGGTCGCCCTCTACTACCACCTGCTGCGCGTAGACCCGGCAGACCCCGCTTGGCCCGACCGTGACCGCTTCGTCCTCTCGAAGGGCCACTGCGTGGAGCCCCTCTACTGGATCCTGGCCGACAAGGGCTTCTTTCCCCGCGAGGAGCTGCTGCAGTTCTCCCAGCCGGGTAGCCGCCTCATCGGCCACACCAACCGCG
>CAMPCT010000253.1 GCA_946647055.1 uncultured Atopobium sp.
TGTGCTTGGCACCCTCGCCGCCCATGTCGATGACGCCGTCGCCGAAGGAGCCCCACTCCTTGCCGACAACGGTGACGCAGCAGCCCTTGAAGGCCTTGAGGTCGCCGTCGCCGCAGGGCTCGACCTCACCGGTCACGCCGGGGAAGACGCAGCGGCCGTCCATGCGGACGCGCGGCTCGATGGTCTCGATGACGGGAACGATGCGCGTGTCATCACCGGGATGGGCAATCACGATGTCGAGATCGGTGATGTGGTCGTCCTCTTCCTTGAGGTAAGCGATCGCGTCTTCCTTGTTGATCGTGAGAATACCGTCAACGAAGGAATTCTCCGAGCCAAGGCAGACATCCTTGACGTACAGGTTGCCTATCGTTAGCTTCATACGCACTCACCACTCCTTTCTTACTCCTTGAATTCCTCTGTCGCGCTCACTAATGCCAGTTTTTAGTGAACGCGATTATCTTTGTAAATAATATGATTTATTGATTCAAATATCAATACCTAATGCTTGAGAAACTTCACCTCCCCAGCTTTCGCATCATTCGTGCTTCCATTGTAAGGGAGGACGTACGAAAGCAGATGCCTGCAGCGGGTAATGACGCTGCAGGCATCGGTGGGTGGTCCACGTCCTTGATGGCGTTACGCAGCACGTCAGACCGAGAGTGCCGCGCCGATGGCACCCGCATAGCGCGCATGCGCGTTCGTCTTGACGGGAACCCTCAGGTTCTCGGACAGGCGTCCGATCACGTACTCGTTCTCGCAGAGGCCACCCGTCAGGTAGACGTCACCGGAGACCAGGTTGTTCGCCAGGGAGGCGACCTTCACCACGATGGACTCGATGACGCCGTTGGCGATGTTCTCCCGGGGCTCTCCCCTGCCGATCAGGGAGATGACCTCGGACTCGGCGAACACCGTGCACATGCTCGAGATCTGGGTGGGCTCCCCCTTCGAGGCGAGCCGCGCCAGCTCCTCCTGCGTCACGCCCATGCGGTCGGCGATGACCTCGAGGAACTTGCCCGTACCTGCGGCGCACTTGTCGTTCATGACGAACTTGCGCACCTTGCCGCCCGCCAGCTGGATGACCTTGGTGTCCTGGCCACCCACGTCGATGACGGTTCCGTCGCCACCAAACAGGTAGGCGGCGCCGCGCCCGTGGCACGTGATCTCGGTGATGGTCTTCCCGGCATAGGGCACCGAGACGCGCCCATAGCCCGTGGCCACGACGTCCTCCGAGCAGGTGATGGGGTCGACGCCCCAGGCCCGGAGGTCGTCGGCCAGACGCATCGCGGCGTCGACGCCATTGAAGCCAGTCGGCACGACCACCGTGTACGCGATGTCGTCGCCGTCGAGAACGGCGGCCTTTGCCGCCGTCGAACCGATGTCGATTCCTATCCTCATACCATCACCTTCGCAAAAGGGAACGCTAATACATCAGTACTTCGTAGATGCCCTCGTACGAGAGGGCATGAAGCTCGAGGGCCGCCACGAGCTCGTCGCGGTCGGACGCCTCAACGCACCACGAGAGGCCACACCCCGCGTCGACCTCGGAGGGGACGGGGATGATGCGGCCGGGAATGCCAAACGTGCGGGCGGCAGCCTCCATGGCCATGGCGTCCGACGTCGTGGCGAACGTGACCACCGCCTTGGGCGTCTTCTCGCGCATCAGCAGACCTCCTGGGCGATCTCGACGAGCGCCTGGACGCCGGCGTCGACCTCCTCCTCGGTGTTGAGGTGGGAGAAGCTGAAGCGGACCGCGCCCTGACGCTCGGTCCCGAGCGCTTTGTGCATGAGGGGCGCGCAGTGGGCACCGGCACGGGTGCAGATGTCGTACTGCGTGTTGAGCAGGTCGGCCACGAGGGACGAGTCCACGTCAGCGAGGTTGAGCGCCACGATGCCCGTGCGCCCTTCGGCGCCGCCGCCATAGGTCCGGATGCCGGGGATGTCGAGGACGCCCCGCTCGAAGCGGTCCGCCAGCATGCACGTACGCTCGCGGATGTTGTCGACGCCCTTCTCCTCGATGTAGGTGAGGCCCGCAAGGAGGCCTGCGATGCCGTGGGCGTTGAGCGTGCCCGCCTCGAGGTGCTCGGGCATGAAGTCGGGGTGCACGCGGTCATAGCTGTGCGTACCCGAACCGCCGACCTTGATGGCCTTGATGTCGATGCCATCGGCCACGCACAGGCCGCCGGTACCCTGGGGCCCAAACAGGCTCTTGTGCCCGGTGAAGCAGACGATGTCGAGGTTCTGGGCCGCCATGTCTATGGGCACGACGCCGGCGGTCTGGGCCGCGTCGATGATGACGATGGCGCCGTGGGAGTGGGCGATGTCCGCCATGCGGGCGATGTCATACACGTCGCCGGTCAGGTTGGAGGCATGGCCGATGACCGCGAGCTTGGTCTTGGGGCCAAACGCCGCGTCGAACTCGTCATAGTCGACGCCGCCGTCCGGTGCGATCGAGACGACCGAGACGTCGGCCTCGCCCAAATCCTGGAGCCTGAACAGGGGACGGAGCACGGAGTTGTGCGAGGCGGCGGTCGTGACCGCGTGGTCGCCCGGCTCCATGAGGCCCAGGATGGCGATGTTGAGCGCCTCGGTGATGTTGCTCGCAAACGCGACGTGCTTGGCCCCCGGGCCGCCGAACAGGTCGGAGATCTTCTGACGGGCCATGAAGACCGTCATGCCCGCGTCGAGGGATGCCTCGTGCACGCCGCGCCCCACGCCACCAAAGGACGTGATGGCACGGGCAACCGCCTCGGCGACCGTGGGCGGCTTGAGCATTGTCGTCGCAGCGTTATCGAAGTAGATCACGACACCCTCCAAGAGGGGCGCCGTGCAAGCGGCGCCCCCAAATTGTTTCCTCGTATGTGCTAGGCGCGAACGACGATGCCGGCCTTGAGCTGCTTCTCGACGATCACGTACATGTTGGTGACGTCACCGACGGCCAGCTTGTCCTCGATGCCGTAGTGCTTGAGGCAGGTGCCGCAGGAGAGGATCTCGACGCCGGCGCAGGCGAGCTTGTTGAGGTCGTCGAGCACGGGCGAGCCCTCGCAGGTGAGCTTGACGCCGCCGTTGTAGAACAGGATGGTGTCGGGCAGCTTGTCCTGCTGCGTGAGGGCGAAGACGAACGCCTTGGCGAGCATGCCGCCCAGGACGTCGTCGCCATGACCCATGACGGAGGACGGCATGACCACGACGCTGGGGCCGATGCCGGCGCCACCGGCGGGAGTCTCGGCTGCCAGGGCGGCGACGCTCTCGGCGGTCTTGACGATCTTGACCGAGTACTGCTCGGCGCCAAGCTGCTCGGACGTCACCTCGCACTTCTGGGACTTGGCGAAGCTGGTCAGGTTCTTGACCGAGGTCTCGTTGTCGACAAGGACCTCCAGCGTGCCCTCGTCCATGGTGCCCAGGGCCTGCTTGGCCTTAACCACGGGAATGGGGCACTTCTCGCCCATCGCGTCAACGGTCATGTCCATGTTGCATCTCCCTACCTTCCGTGTTTCTAACAACTGGCAACCATGCCATGTTATCAGGCTTCATCAACAATATATATCGCGATTAGGATTGATTTGGTTCACGAGCGGAACGATGTTCTC
>CAMPCT010000254.1 GCA_946647055.1 uncultured Atopobium sp.
GAGGTTAACGGGCCAGTCGATGGCCTTCTCGGGGCCGTAGGTGCCGTCGTCGTTCTCGACGCGGTAGCCGACATCCTCGAGGCCATACTGAATGCCGTTGATGACATCTGCCATGGTGGGTACCTTCTTTCTGTTCTTGTGCGCCCGATCGGGCTAGATTCCAATGCAGTCGAGGTCGCCCCAGACGGTCTCGACTATGCCGTCGCCCAACGGGACGTTGTAACGGTCGTAGGTGAATCCTGCGGCGGACAGCGCCGCTTCGACGCGCTCCTCGAGGTCGATGTTCGACCCCTTCGCGTAGAGCTCCACGTCGTAGGGCGTGATGCGGCACGCGATGCCGCCGTCCGCCATCGCGTTGCGGGTCTTCTGGGGAACCAACAGCACGTGCGGTAGCGCGGGGATGTCGTCGGGGTCGAGCGGGTCCCATGAGATGCGGGCGAACGGTAGCCCGCACGCCCTCATGGCGTCGCAGAGGTCGTCATAGGTCCTCATTGGTCCACCGTCGCATTCCTGATGATCTCGGCGCCCTTGACGTAGGCGGGCACGATGTGCGGGAACGCACGCGTGCGCTTGTTCGTCGGTCGCCCGTGCACGAAGAGCTCGTGGCCCCTCTCGAGCAGGTGCGTAAGGTTGCCGCGCCGTCGGACGTTGCCGACGGTGTACTCGATGGTCCCGTCGGCGCTGTAGGTGCGCTTGGAGTGGAAGCTGGAGGCGTAGTCACCCGTCTCTCTCGGTGTGAGGGGGCCGTGACGAAGCTCTGAGGCGCTCTTCTTCGCAGCCTTCTCGACAAGCTTCTCCATGTTCTCGGTCTGTTTCGCGACATGCTTCATGCAGATGGACGTAAGGGCCTCGCCGAAGCCGTCCACGCCGCACACGACGTCATTTGCCACGGTCCATCGCCCCCTCCTCGCACGAGATCGTCACCCACTCGCCGTCGCCCTTGGTCGATGCGACCTGATAGGTGACGTCCTTGTAGGTGACGGAGCGCTCGCCGCACCAGTCGCACGCCCTGAGCGTCAGCTCGACGGTGGGCCATATGGTCTGGCCGCCCGCCTTGGAGTGCGTCTCGCCGCCCATGCGCGCGGTGCGCACATAGACGGTAGTGTCGGCGGGCGTGGCCGTAGCCTCGCCGCGTGCGTCGCGCGTGACGGTGGTTGCGTGCAGCACGCACGTGCCGTCGCTCGTGAGCTCGCTTAACCAGAGCGTCATGTTCTTCTGGGAGAGGTCGACGCGCGTGAGGTCGTAGGCGGTGCCGTCGATGGCGCAGACGGTACCGGCGTCCACGTTCGGCGCCCGCCTTGTAACCACCTTGCGCGTGACCTTGACGCCTGTGGCGTCCGCTAGGTCGAGGTCCTCGGTCCTAAGCCTGCTCTGCCGGTAGTCCAGCCGAAATCGCGGCGCAAGGCCCACGGTGCCGGTGAAGTCGACACCGCGAACCCTGCGACCCTCGGTTTCGTCCATGACGTGCAGGATGCCGTCGGTGGGCGCGAACACCTCGCGCTTGCGCCTAAGCACCGCCATCATCCCCAGCGGCTGCGACGTTGCGCATGTGCGCCTCGCCAATCTCTGCCGCGTAGTTACCCCAGAAGTCGTCCAGCGCATCGCTGAACTCGTAGAGGCACGCATTGAGGAAGAGCGCCCACTCGGGCTCTCCAGCGGCGAACTCGTGGGACTGGTCAAGCCCGCAACGCAGCGCGAGCGCGGGCGAGACGGCGTCAACCACGTCCGCGATGCGGTACTCGGTCGTGTCGTCGTCCCACGTCACGTTGAGCTTGCGCCGTACGGCGTCAAGCACGCTCTCGTTGTAGGCCATGGTCGTGCCCCCTTACTTTGCGAGGACGGTGATATATGCCGGGTCGAGCTTCGTGATGTCGAGCACGACGGAGCTGGTGTTCCAGCGAGGGAGGCCGTTGGCGTAGGTCACGACCTTGAAGACGCGGTTGTCCTCAAGGAACTGGTACTCGTCGCTGTACTCAACGCCACGGTTGCCGCCGACGAACAGGTCGTACTCGCTCGGGATGAACAGGATGGCCTCGCCTGAATCGAGGAACTCGGAGGTCACGACGTCGGTCGGAATCGGGAACAGGTTGTTGACGTACGCGCCGCCGTGGTTGAGAACGGTGGTTGCGGGCATGACCTTGGTCAGGTAGTCGACCGTGTTGCAGACCAGCGTAAGGCCGTCGATGGACGACTTGACGCGCTCGGTACCGGCACCGGAGATCGGGTCGGTCTTGGCCAGCGTGGCCACGATGGCACCGTAGGCGGCGGGCTCGAAGGACTTAGCCTCGACGGCGGTCTTGACGGGGTAGCCGGTCGTCTGGTCGATGCTGCCGAGGATGTTGCGGTTCAGGCCGAGCGGCTCGCCGCCGATGCCCTTGCCCTTAAGGATGCCGCTCTCAAGGCCGCATGCCATGGCCTCGCCCAGGCACACGCGCACGTAGGCGGCCATCCAGCGGGGACCGAGGTTCAGCATGTCCTGCGAGACAGCGGCGAAGCAGGAGAGCTTGCCCTGCGTGACGGAGACGACATCGAACGCGGAGACAATCTCCTTGGTGATGGTGCTCTCGACGTTGCCCCATGCGGCGGACTGGCGCGTGTGCTTGTTGCGCAGGACGGTCGTCACGTAGCCGACGTTGGTAACGCCGATCTTGGCGAGCAGCGGGTGCGCCTGCGCTATGTCGTTCAGGACCTCGTCGATGAACGTCTCGGGCATCATGCGCGTCTTGACGTCGGTGGCGCCGGTGCCGTCGCCGATGGTTGCGAGCGCCTGCTTGGGGTTGGACGACTTGAGAGCCTCGATGATGCCCTCGAAGTAGTTGGTCTCGCGCTTGGTGAGCTGGTGGAAGCCGCGCTGTGCGAGCACCTGCTCGTCGTGCGACTCCATGGCGTCCTCGAACTGCTTCGCGAGGTCCTCGGCGACCTCGTTCTGGAAGTTCACGAGCGCGGACTCGAGCGCGGTCGCGTCCTCGCCCTTGAATGCCTGGACGAGGTTCTTGGCGGCCTCGGAGGCCTTGCCGTTGAGATTGATGGGCATGGTGCCCCTCCTATTCTGCCCCTCGGGGCCTAGTCTGCGAACAGCAGCGCGGCACGCTGCATGAACGACTTTGGTTGCGGCTCGGGGTCGGGTTCCGGCTCGGGACTCGGCTCCGGTGCCGCCTGCTTTGCGATTTCCCTCGCGACGAGCTCGGCGATGTCCTGCACCTGCTCGTCGGTGAGCGTCGGCGTCATGACCTCGACCACGCACTCCTGCGCGAAGGGACTGCTCAAGCGGCGCATGAGCGAACGCATCGCGCTCTGCTCCACCTCGTCGCGGTCTTCGTCGTCGAGGTCGTCCACGTCGGTCGCAAGGCCCCACTCGAGCGCTTGCTCGGGAAGGACCCACGTCTCGTCGGCCATGAGCTGGTCGAGCATGTCGCGCGTGAGCGCGTCGGTGGCGTGCTCCATGTAGGCGCGCTTCGAAAGCTCCGTGATGGTCTCGAGGTCGTCGGCGGCCTTGCGCAGGTCTCCAGCGTCGCCGGTGGCGCTCATCCACGCCTCGTGAATCATCAGCAGCGAAGCGTTGCGCATGACCGGCATTTGGAT
>CAMPCT010000255.1 GCA_946647055.1 uncultured Atopobium sp.
CACTTTGTTGACGTGGAATCTGGTAGGCGAATCACAGTGGTGCTACCCTGTTTCTCGCAGCCACAAAAACGCAATACGTCATATGACGTATTAGCTACTGCGGGAGGAGGGGAGCATGTCAACGAGGAGCAGGTCAGGAGCCATAGACGTCACCGAGGGCGTCATCTGGCAGCAGCTGCTCCAGCTGGCGTGGCCCATCGTCCTGGCAAGCTTCTTCCAGCAGGCGTACATGCTCGTGAACGCCTTCGTGGTGGGGCAGTTCTCCACCAAGGACGTGCTGGGTGGCGTCCAGGCAACCGCGGCGATCTGTGACCTCACCATCAGCTTCTGCATTGGCATCGGTGCTGGTTGCGCGGTCATCGCAGGCCAGTTCTTTGGGGCGCACGAGGACGAGAAGCTTTCCCGTGCGGTCCATACGGGCGCTGCCATCGCGCTCATCCTGGGCTTCGTCACCGCCATTGGGGGCCAGTTCGTCATCCGCCCCGTGCTCGTCACCATGAACACCCCTGCCGAGCTCCTCGACGAGGCGCTCGTCTATGGGCGCTGGTACTTTGCCACCATGGTCTTCTGGCTCTTCGAGAACATGTGCGGCGGCATGCTGCGCGCGGTGGGGGACTCGCGCACCCCATCGATCGTCATTGGCTTTGCCTGCCTCATCAATGGCCTGCTTGACCTGCTCTTTGTTGCTGGGTTTGGACTGGGTGCCATGGGCGTGGGGATGGCCACGTTCCTTTCCGTCGGCTTCGCAGCCGCGGCGATGTCCTGGCGTCTCATGAGCGTCGACGGCCCCTGGCAGCTGCGTCCGCGCGACATCCGCATCGATCCCGAGCTGGTGGGGGACATGCTCAGGTGCGGCGTCCCCATGGGCTTCCAGTGGTCGGCATACGGCATCTCCAACGTCATCGTCCAGTCGTCGATGAACTCGTTTGGCGCCGACGTCGTCACGGCCTGGGGTCTCCAGGGTCGCATCACCGGCCTCACCTGGATGCTCCTCGAGTCCATAGGAACGGCGCTCACCACCTTCTCGGCGCAGAACTTTGGCGCGCGCAACATCGGCCGTATGCGCCGCGGCCTGCGGATGGCGTTTGCCATGAGCCTCGTGATCTCGCTGGTCATCGCGGCCATCTTCCAGATTGGGATCGAGAGCATCGCGGGGCTCTTCATCGCCGACCGGACCATCATTGGCCTGACCTCGCACATGACCCGGGTCATTGCGGTCTTCTATGCGTTCTACGGCATGACCGAGATCTACTCGGGCATGATCCGCGGGGCGGGGGAGAGCCTGCGGCCCATGGTCATCACGCTCACGGGTACCTGCCTCTTCCGCATCGTCTGGCTCATGTTCCTGCTCCCGTTCAACCACACGCTTGACATGGTGCTGTGGAGCTACCCCATCTCCTGGATGCTCACTGCCCTCATCTACGTCCTCTACTACCACTTTGGCCACTGGCTCAGGCACGCCGAGGAGCATGAGGCGGCGCTGCTGGGCCAGGCGTAGTGTCGTCAAGGTCCCTTTGGGTCTGCTTTAGGTTGCCCGGCGCATACTTGCCGCAGCAACCCAGACAGACAGAGGGGGAACCATGAAGAGGAACATCATCATCTCGACGCTTTGCGGCGTGGCGCTCGTCACGTCGCTTGCGGCCTGCGCAAGCCAGGCACAGCCGGCCGAGGCCGAGCAGCCCGTCGCCGTCGAGCAGGACGCCAAGGTCGAGGACGCCACGGACATCGAGGCCGTGGCCGAGGAGGCGCCCGAGCAGACCGAGGCGACGACCACGACCGTTGCGTCCTCCGGCACGGGCATCCTCTCGGCCGACGACCTGCTCACCGAGCGTGACCTCGAGCAGACCGCCGACCTCACGGACGCCACGTACCTCACGCTGGCCGACGGCCAGGACCTCAGCATCACCGAGGAGGGCGTCTACGTGGTGAGCGGCACCGCGACGAACGCGACCATCCGCGTGGAGGCCGACGACGCGGCCAAGGTCCAGATCGTGCTCGACGGCGTGACCATCACCAACGAGTCCGCGCCGGCCATCTACGTGACCTCTGCCGACAAGGTCTTCGTGACCACGACCGACAGCGACAACGCGCTCAGCGTGACCGGCACCTTCGTGGCCGATGGCGAGACCAACCTCGATGCCGTCATCTTCAGCCGCTCCGACCTGGTGCTCAATGGCGTCGGCACGCTCACCGTCAGCTCGACCGACAATGGCGTCTCCAGCAAGGATGACCTCAAGGTCACGGGCGGGACGCTGGTCATCACCTGCACGTCCGACGCGCTTGA
The DNA here is from genome assembly GCA_946647055.1 of uncultured Atopobium sp. The sequence continues at coordinate 2,285 of CAMPCT010000255.1, forward strand.
GGCCAACGACTCGGTGGTCGTCGTGGGCGGCGACATCCAGATCACCGCGCAGGAGGACGGCATCCACGCCGAGAACGAGGACGACGCCACGGGCTACGTCTACATCTGCGGTGGTACGCTCGACATCCAGGCTGGCGACGACGCCATTCACGGCACTGAGATCGCCCAGGTTGACGATGGTACGCTCACGCTCGTTGCCGGGGAGTGCATAGAGGCCACCTACGTGCAGGTCAATGGCGGGGACATCTCCGTCGAGGCGTCCGACGACGGCATCAACGCGAGTGCGAAGTCCAGCTACAGCACCCCGACGGTCGAGATCAATGGCGGCACTATCACCATCGTGATGGGGGCCGGCGACACCGATGCCATTGACTCCAACGGCTACATCTATGTCAACGGCGGCAGCATCGACATCAGTGCGCAGTCCGCCTTCGACTACGAGCTTGGGGCGGAGCTCAACGGCGGGACCGTCAAGGTCAATGGCGAGCAGGTCACGGCCATCACGGGAGCCATGATGGGCGGCATGGGCGGTCCCATGGGCGGCGGTCAGCAGGGCGAGTTTGGCGGCCAGCCGGGCGGCGGTCCCATGGGCGATGGCGAGATGCCCTCCGACATGGGCGGTCAGGGCGGCCCCATGGGAGGGCCCGGAAACTAGCCGGAAGAGCTGCGGCGGACAAGGGCGGGGGCCGACGTTTGTCGGTCCCCGCATCGTCATCTGGAGATGCGCCATTTCCAACTGAAGTAAAATCAAAGGGTTATGGCGGGACCCCAAGGAAGGAGTGCGCATGCCTACGCAGGAGCGGAGCGACCTCTCGCTCGTCGAATCCGTGCTCGAGCGACATGCCAAGGAGCCCGGCAGCCTCATCGCTATTCTCCAGGAGACCCAGGACCTCTATGGCTATCTGCCCGAGGACATCCTGGAACACATTGCGGCAAGGACTGGCACGCCCATCGCCACCATCCTTGGTGTCGCCACGTTCTACGCACAGTTCCGCCTGAGGCCGGTCGGCACGTACCTCATCATGTTGTGCCAGGGCACGGCTTGCCATGTCAACGGCTCCGAGCTCATCTCGGCGGCCATCACCGACGAGTTGGGCATCTCCGACGGCGAGACCACGCCGGACGGCCTGTTCTCGCTCAAGCACGTCGCATGCCTGGGCTGCTGCTCGCTGTCGCCGGTCATGATGATCAACGGCCAGGTGTACGGCTCGCTCACGCCCGACAAGGCCAAGCGGGTCCTGCGGCAGCTGGCCGCCGAGGCCAAGGAAGGGGGTGCCGCATGAG
>CAMPCT010000256.1 GCA_946647055.1 uncultured Atopobium sp.
CCAAGGCCGATTTTTCAGTCGTTATTTGGGCAGGGGAAGTATTCGCAATTAGAAAGCCGCAGGTAGATGGAGTCGACGATTTTGGCCATTGCCCGTTAGTTCGGACATAACTTGATCTTCTGTCCCAAGCCTATCTCCCCAGTCGCACATTGACGATGTCGCGCACACAATCGCCCATGTTGCGCGATACTTATGCTTTGGAACTGAAGGAAGGCTTACGACGAGAGGGGCTCACCATGGATCTGGTTCTTGGCGTTGACGTTGGCGGTACCTCCATCAAGGCAGGCGTCTTCTCCATCGGGGGAGAGTTGCTGCGCGAGACGAACGTCCGCACGCCCATGCTCACGACCGAGGCCGCCTTCGGCCTGGTGGTGGGCTCGCTCAAGGACCTGGTAGCCTCGGTCGAGCTGCCCGATCCCTACGTGGTGGCGATTGGCCTCGACATTCCCGGCCCCATCTGCGAGGACGGGACCGTGGGCTTCCTGTCCAACGCTGCGATCGACCTCGATGGCCTCAAGGTGGCCATTCGTCAGGGATTCCCCGGCGCGTACCTCGCGGTGGTGAATGACGCCAACGCAGCGGCCATCGGCGAGATGTGGCAGGGTGCCGCGCGCAACTACAAGAGCTTCGTCTGCGTCACGCTCGGCACGGGCGTGGGCGGCGGCGTGGTCATCGACGGCAAGCTCGTCTTGGGCAAGAACGGGTCCGCCGGCGAGCTTGGCCACATGACGGTCAACCCCTTCGAGCCGCGCTCCTGTGGCTGCGGCCGCAAGGGCTGCCTCGAGCAGTATGCCAGCGCGACGGGCCTGGTGCGGCTCTATCGCCACGAGTGCGAGGCTGTCAACGACGAGCCGTATCCCATCGAGCACTCCTCCGACGCCTATGCCGTCTTCAAGGCCCTCGAGAATGGCGACTACCACGCCAAGGAGGCCATCTCCCAGATGTGCGAGTACCTGGCGATCGCCTTCGCGCAGATTGGGACCGTCATCGACCCTGCCGCCTACATCATTGGCGGCGGCGTCGCGGGCTCCTTCGACGTCTTCCACGACGAGCTCGTCGAGCGCTATCGCAGGCGCTGCCTGCCCATCATGGCGGGCGTTCCCATGATTGCCGCCGAGCTGGGCAACCATGCCGGCATGTATGGCAGCGCCTACGAGGCCCTGCGTGGCAGCCACTGGCGGCGCATCGAGGACTAGTGGCTCTTCACCAACCAGTTGCCGAGGGCCGTCCGCAAGGGCGGCCCCTTTCTTCGTTACGGTTTGAAATCGCTTCCCCGGGCATGGTTGACCAAATTCCTAAATCTGACTAGGATTTAAAGCCATGAAGAGCCTGACGAACATACATCGCATGTGCGGCGCCTGTTGTATCTGTGCCATGCCCGGGTCCAGCATGGCCCGCGTGAGCACGTCACGCTAGCCAGGGCTCGGGCGTAAAAAGCCTCTTCCCTTCCCACAACACAGATGAGACGGCCCCCAGGGGCATCCACGCGCATACGGAGGAACCCATCATGCAGTACGCCAGCCACATCGACTCCCTCATCGGCAAGACCCCGCTCGTCGACCTCTCCGCCCTCGTCGGCGGCAAGGCGCGCATCCTCGGCAAGTACGAGGCCACCAACCCCGGCGGATCCGTCAAGGACCGCGTCGCCAAGGCCATCGTCGACGATGCCGAGCAGACCGGCCGCCTGGCTCCCGGCGGAACCATTATCGAGCCCACCAGCGGCAACACCGGCGTCGGCCTTGCCATGATCGCCGCCGCCCGCGGCTACCGCATGGTCCTCGTCATGCCCGAGACCATGTCCATCGAGCGTCGCAAGCTGGCCGCCTCCTACGGGGCCGAGATCGTCCTCACCCCGGGCGCCGACGGCATGGCCGGCGCGGTCGCCAAGGCCGACGAGCTGCTCGCAGAGATCCCCGGCTCCATCGTGGCGGGCCAGTTCTCGAATCCGGCCAACCCGCTCGCGCACTACCAGACCACGGGCCCTGAGGTCTGGGACGCCACCGAGGGCACGGTCGACGCCATCGTCGCCGGCGTGGGCACGGGTGGCACCATCTCGGGTACGGCGCGCTTCCTCAAGGAGAAGAAGCCGCAGGTCAAGGCTGTGGCTGTTGAGCCCGCCGAGTCGCCGATCCTCTCGGGCGGCGTGGCCGGCCCGCACAAGATCCAGGGCATCGGCGCCAACTTCGTCCCCGACAACTACGACGCGTCCGTGGTCGACCGCGTGCTGCCCGTCGCCTCGGCCGACGCCATCGAGGTCAAGAAGCGCCTTGCGTCCGAGGCGGGCCTGCTCGTGGGCATCTCCGCAGGTGCCGCGGTGGCTGCCGCCATCACGCTTGCCGGGGAGCCGGAGTACGCCGGCAAGACCATCGTGGCGGTCCTTCCCGACACCGGCGAGCGCTACCTCTCCATGGAGCTGTAAGGACAACGCACGAGATTCCTCCCAGACGTGGTAGGGTTGCCATTGGTGCTCGTCACCAATGGCAACCTGTGTCTGAGGAGGAGAACATGGACGAGTCCTGGCACGGACGTCTTGTAGAGCTTCACCTGCACCTCGACGGTTCGCTCTCACCTGCCATGGCGCGCGAGCTGGCGAGGATTGGCGACCAGCCACTCGACCTCTCAGATGACGAGCTCGTCTCGCTCCTGAGCGTGAGCGAGGGCTGCCGCGACCTCAACGAGTACCTCGAGAAGTTCGACTTCCCCTGCTCGTTGCTGCAGACGCCCGAGCAGCTCTCGGCCAGCGTGTCGCTGTTACGCGGGGAGCTCGCCGAGGGCGGCGTCATCTATGCCGAGCTGCGCTTTGCCCCGCAGAAGCATTGCGAGCGTGGGCTTTCTCAGCGTGAGGTCGTGGCCGCGGCCATCGAGGGGCTGTCAGGTCCCGGAGCCGAGGCCGGGCTCATCCTGTGCTGCATGCGCGGCGACGACAACCACGAGGAGAACCTCGAGACCGTGCGCGTGGCGGCCGAGTTCCTGGGCGGGGGAGTGGTAGCCGTCGACCTCGCGGGGGCCGAGGCGCTCTTTCCCACGGAGGGCTTTACCGACGTCTTCGCGCTGGCACGCGAGTTGGGCGTCCCCTTCACCATCCATGCGGGGGAGGCGGCCGGCCCCGAGAGCGTGCGCGCGGCGCTCGCGCTCGGCGCGACCCGCATCGGCCATGGCGTGCGTGCTGCCGAGGACCCGGACCTTCTCGCGGAGCTGGCCGAGCGACGCATCACCTGCGAGCTCTGTCCCACATCCAACCTCAACACCTGCGTCTTTGCCACCTATGAGGAGATTCCCCTGCGCGCCTTCCTCGAGGCGGGCGTGCCGGTGTGCATAAGCTCCGACAACATGGCGGTCTCTCGCACGAACGCTGCCCGTGAGATGGCGGCGATGGTCGAGGCACACCACCTCACGGACGACGAGGTGAGGCTGCTGCTGCGCAACGCCCGCGACGCAGCCTTCGGGTGATGTAAAGGGGACGTTTCCCTTTGCGTCAGACGCAAAGGGAAACGTCCCCTTTACATCACCCGTGGCAAAGTCACCTATCATCAGGGGTACCCTCGATACCACGCAGGAGGACCCATGC
>CAMPCT010000257.1 GCA_946647055.1 uncultured Atopobium sp.
CTCCTTGCCCGAGAAGGCCATGAGGATGGTGCCGTCGCCCTTGGGGGTGAGGAAGCTGTCGTGCTTCTCGGAGGTGATGCCGGTGAGGGGCTGGAACCAGTGCGTGAAGTGCGTGGCGCCCTTCTCGAGCGCCCACTCCTTCATGGCGTGGGCGACCTCGTTGGCGATGTCGAGGTCGAGGGGCTCGCCGTCGTCGATGACGCGCTTGAGCTTCTTGTACGTTGGCTTGGGCAGGCGGTCCTGCATGTCGGCGTCGGTGAAGAGCAGGCTGCCGAACTCCTCGGATACCTTGTCGTGGGCCATGTCGCGTCCTCCCGTGTCTGATGGCTAACCGGACTATCGTACTGCATCAGTGTTTCCCCTAGATGAAGGAATCGCGACCCACGCCCCCCGTCACGTGCCGTCACGAAGCATGCGCATTTCGCGTGTCCTCGTTGACAGCCGCCCCCTGTGTGCGATAATGACCTACGCAAGTGGGGACGTAGCTCAGCTGGGAGAGCGCTGCCGTCGCATGGCAGAGGCCGAGGGTTCGATTCCCTTCGTCTCCACCACTTCGAAGCTTCGGGTCCCTGTCCGCATCGGGCAGGGACTTTTGCTAGGGAGACGACGTGGACCTGTCCTTCTCCGCATACGAGCGCTGCGAGCTGTGCCCGCGCCGCTGCGGGGCCGCGCGTGCGACGGGCGATCGTGGCGTGTGCCGTGAGACCTCCCAGCTCATGGTCGCCCGCTCCGCCCTGCACCTGTGGGAGGAGCCACCCATCTCGGGCGAGGCGGGCAGCGGCACCATCTTCTTCAGCGGCTGTCCCCTGCGCTGCGTCTTCTGCCAGAACCACGAGATCTCGCATGAGGGTGCGGGGCTGCCGGTCACGCCGGCGCGCCTTGCGCAGATGATGCTCGAGCAGCAGGCGCGTGGCGCTCTCAACATCAACCTGGTCACGGCCCTGCACTTCGCACCGCACGTCGTGGCCGCGGTGGTCGCGGCCCGCGAGGCGGGGCTCTCCATCCCCATCGTCTGCAACACCTCCGGCTATGAGCTCCCCGAGCTGGTGGATGACCTGGCGGATGTCGTCGACGTGTGGCTCACCGACTTCAAGTACGCCGATCCCGCCCTCTCCGCACGGCTCTCTGGCGCGCGCGACTACCCGCAGGTTGCCGAGGCCGCGCTGGAGCGCATGGTGGCGAACCTGCGCGCGAGGGGAGGGGTCCTCCTGGGCGAGGACGGACGAATGCTCAGGGGCATCATCGTGCGCCACCTGGTCCTGCCGGGTCATGCGGACGACTCCTGCTCCGTGCTCGACCGTGTGTGGGAGACATGCGGCAACGACGTGGACCTCTCGGTCATGAACCAGTACACGCCCAACGCCCGCTGCCTCGAGCGCGGGGGAGAGCTCGCCCGCGCCGTCACCGACGAGGAGTACGAGCTGGTGCTCGACCATGCCGACGACCTGGGCTTCGAGCGCATGTGGTGGCAGGAGGGAGGCACCGTGTCGGAGAGCTTCGTGCCAGCCTTCGATGCGACCGGGGTCGAGGGTCCGGAGCTCCCCTCGAACCAATTAGGCGTATAGTCTTGCAAATGCGACATGCTGACACGTGAAGGAGCATGATGGCGAAGTCTGACAAGCCCAAGAAGGAGAAGGCGACCCCCAAGGCGGCGGCACTCACGGACGAGGAGCGTGCCGAGCTCGAGGCTCTGCGTGCCGAGAAGGCCGCCCGGGCGCAGGCGGAGCAGGACGCGCGCGAGCGTGCCGAGCTCGAGGCGCTGCGTGCCGAGCGTGAGGCGCAGGCCCGCCAGCAGGAGCGCGCCCGCCAGGAGGCGGAGCTCGATGCCCGCGACGCCCAGATTCGCGAGCGCAACCGCCAGCTCATGGAGCCCGATGACGACCTGCGCATGCCCGTTGCCCAGAAGGTGGTCCTTGCGGTGCTCGCCTTCATCGTGGTCGCGGCCATCATCTACGTAGTGAACGGACTCTAGCGGAGACTGGACAAAGGTACCCGTTACTGGACAAAGGTGCCTGTTACCTTTCGTCCAGAGATTGGAGCGGAGACATGGCACTCACCGACATCACCAAGCCCACAGACGTTGCCCTCAACACGGACCTCTACGAGCTCACGATGGCCCAGGGGTACTGGGAGAGCGGCCTCACTAACACCCAGGCATGCTTCAACGTGTTCTTCCGTGACAACCCCTTCAACGGCGGCTATGCCATCGCCTGCGGTACCGGGCAGATCGCCGACCTCGTCGAGAACTTCGTGTTCGAGGAGGATGCCATCGAGTACCTGGCCGGTCTCAAGGCGCCGGGCGGCGGTGCCCTCTTCAAGCAGGGCTTCCTCGACTACCTGCGCGACTTCCGCCTCGACGTGAGCGTGTGGGCCGTGCCCGAGGGCGAGCTCGTCTTCCCGCGCGAGCCCATGGTGCGCGTGCAGGGCTCTGCGATCGGCTGCCAGCTCATCGAGACCGCCCTGCTCAACCTGGTGAACTTCCAGACCCTCGTTGCCACCAAGACCGCCCGCGTGGTGCAGTCCGCCGAGGGCCATGCCGTGTCCGACTTTGGCCTTCGCCGCGCGCAGGGTCCCGACGGCGGCCTCGCCGTGGCTCGCGCCTCCTACGTGGGCGGTGCCAACTCCACCTCCAACGTCCTCGCGGGCAAGATTTATGGCATCCCCGTCTTTGGCACCCATGCCCACTCCTGGGTCATGGCCTTCCCGTCCGAGATCGAGGCCTTCCGCGCCTTCGCCAAGTCGAGCCCCAAGAACTGCGTCCTGCTCGTCGACACCTACGACGTCGCGCAGGGCGTCGAGAACGCCATCACGGTCGCCAAGGAGATGGAGGCCGCCGGCGAGCGCTTGGCTGCGATCCGCATCGACTCCGGCGACCTCGCCAAGCTTGCCAAGCTCGCACGCCGTCGCTTCGACGAGGAGGGCCTGCCCTACGTCAAGGTCAGCGCCTCCAACGACCTTGACGAGTACACCATCCAGTCGCTCTTTGCCCAGGGTGCGCCCATCGACTCCTTTGGCGTGGGCACCAAGCTTGCCACCTGCGACCCGCAGCCCTCGCTGGGAGGCGTCTACAAGCTCTCGGCGACGCGCTACGAGGGCGAGGAGAGCTGGCGTCCCGTCATGAAGCTCTCCGAGCAGCTGTACAAGCGCACCATTCCGGGCGTGCAGCACATCCTGCGCTACTACGATGACGCCGGCTGCCCCATGGGTGACGAGATCGTCGTCGATGACCTGCGCCTGGCCGGACGCCGTCGTGCCGTCGACGTCATTGACTCGCTCACCAAGTACGATTTCTCGCCCTACGAGGCGCGCGAGCTTCTCGTCCAGATGGTCGAGGGCGGTGCTCGCATGGGCGAGCCCGAGACCCTTGCCGACGCCAAGCGCCGCTGCCGTGACGCGCTCATGCACCTGGACCCCGCTACCAAGCGCTTCCTGAACCCCCAGACCTATCCGGTGGGCCTGGAGTGCGGCCTTGCCCGCTACCGCGAGGAGCTGGCGCGTCGCGAGCGTGGCGAGCTGGACGACGAGGACTAGGGTTTCTTGGGATAGGAG
>CAMPCT010000258.1 GCA_946647055.1 uncultured Atopobium sp.
GATAGCCCCTGCGGTAGTAGTTCATGAGGGACCGGATCGCAGGCCTGTCGTCCCGCTCCACCGGCTCGTAGAGCGCATAGACGATGGCCGTGCCTATGCCCAGGTCGGCGAGGTTGAGCACCTGCAGGATGGAGGAGAGCAGCGAGTTGAGGCCCACGTACTCCATGCCCAGCACGTAGATGAGGGCCGTGCGCGAGAGGAAGGGCATGAGCATGGCAACCGCTCGGTTCACCATGCCAAAGAGGAGGTTCCTCCTCGCGTTCTCGACGCGGCTCCCTTCCATGGGCTACCCCTCGATGGGAAGGTGGATGAGGTCGCCGACGGTCATGTTGTAGCTCGAGGGGACCCAGTGCACGATGCCGTACGCTGGAGTGAAGCTCATCTCGCTGAACATGAGGCCGTGGCGCGTGCCATACCAGTCGACCCGCACGAAGGTGAAGTCGTCGGCAAGGCGCTCGGACCATGCGACGAGGTCGTCCAGGCACACGGGCCGCTCGATCGTGCCCTGGTACTCGGGGGGCGAGGTGACGAAGGGCAGGCGCTCCCACGACGTCGAGAAGGTCTGCTTCTCGTTCACGCCGTGCGGTTCGCGGATGGCGGAGATGAACTCGGCCTTGCCCGAGAAGCACCACGCCTGGTACTCCCACTCGATGTCGTCGAGCAGCTCCTCGGCGTAGACCCGGGGCGTGATGTCGGCGTAGTGCATCTCGAAGTAGCGGGAGGCGAAGTCGTGGGAGAGCCACGACGCGACCTTGGCGCGCACCTCGTCCATGTTGGCTGCCGACGGGTCGTCGACGCGCATCATCATGCCCGAGCCGTTGCTGCACTTGAGCATGAAGGGCTCGTTCAGGCCCGAGAAGTCGACGTCCTCGGCACGGTCCCAGCTGGCATAGACCTTTGGGAGCGACGCCTCGCCCGCAACGGACGCGACCGCGGGACGGACGGCGAGCTTGTCGGAGAGGGTCGCCTTGCGCGGGTCCTTGTCGTGGACCTTGAGCCACTGCATCTTCTGCGAGAAGGTACGCGGGTGCGCGAAGTCCAGACGGTCGCCGCAGGTCGCGTGGTACCAGCGAGCGACCTCGCGCTCGAGCTCGTCGTCGTTCAGCGTATGGACCCAACCGGCGGGCTTGGACGAGCGGTACGCCTTGTAGCGCACCATCCTGAGCGCATCCGAGATTTGCCTTGCAAGAGAAGCCATGAGCAACAACCCAATCCTTGCCTTTGTACCTTCGTGCGAGCCTGCCCGAACTGGCAGGTGCACAACCTTCAAGTTTAGGACGCAGCCGAGCGGTAGATGGCCTCGACCCTGTCCACGTAGGCTTTCACCGAGAAATTATCACGCGCATAGCAAAGCGCCCGCGCGGCACGACGCCCGCGTTCCGTCGGGTCACCAATCGCCTCTGCCAGCGCCTGGGCGAGCGAGTTCGCGTCCTCCGGGGCAAACAGGTAGCCTCGTTCATCCGAGACGAGCTCGGGGGTCCCTCCCGAGGCGGATCCCACGACGGCGCAGCCACAGAGCATGGCCTCGGCGGTCACGCGGCCAAAGGCCTCCGCCCGCGATGCCACGATCTGGATGTCGTGGCTGCGAAGCTCGTCGGCGATGTTGCCTACCGAGCCGCGGTAGCGGACCAGGTCCGCTATCCCCAGCCGTTCGCAGGTGGCTCTCAGGTCGTCCGCGGACTCACCCACACCGCCGCCTTCGCCGCCAAACACGTCGAAGGTCACGGGGACGTCGCGCCCCAACCGTGCGATGGCCTCGAGGGCGAGGAAGGTTCCCTTGCTCTGGCGGATGCCACCCGAGGTCATGATGCGCACGGGAGCTCCCTCGGGAAGCGGTTCGCGCCCGTCGGGGTGGAAAGTGTCCAGGTCGAGCCCGTTGTACACGACCTCGGTCCGCGCGCCTGGGCAGACGCGCAGCATCTTCTCCTCGACCGCACGAGACACGCAGATGAGGCGTGTCGCCCCTCCCATGAGCTCATAGCTGTGCGCCCAGGCGTAGGGCTCCAGGCCGTGGTCCTCCTGCATGAACTCGCGAGCGTGCCACACATAGGGGATGCCGGCGTCCCGGGCGGCGCGCGCGCCGGTGACGATGGCACCGCTCGAGATGGCCACGAGGTCGATGCCGCAGTCGCGGATGACCTTCGCCACCTCGCGCTCGGCCTTGGGGAGGGACAGGTGGCGGCGGGCATGCTCCAGGCCAAGGCGCAGGACCCGGTAGAGGGGCCGCGGCTCCTCGAGGGGGTGGACCATGATGGGAGCACGTCCGTCATGCACCACGACCCCGCACTCGGCGAGGTCGTGGGCAAGGGTGCCGGCGGGGGTCACGCGTGCGAACGCATGCACCTCGTGTCCCCGCCGCACCAGCTCTTTGGCTATCGCGAACGTGCTATGGGTCGTTCCTCCGTGATAGTCGTCACCAAAGAAGACCAGCAGCAGTCTCATGCTCGTCGCTCCGCAGCGGTCCCGTCTACTTGTACTCGGCAGTACGGGTCTGGATGCAGCGGGTGCCGGGCTTGATGTTGTCGTAGATCCACTTCGCGTTGTTGACGTCGAGTCGGGTGCAGCCGTGCGAGATGTGCCTGCCCAGCTCGTTCGCCGGGTTCCCCGTGATGGTCGAGTGGTAGCCCAGGGTCAGGTCGACCGAGGTGAACCACCGCTCCATGCGGTTGGTGGGAATGACGGCAACGCGATAGTTGGTGGTGCTGTTGAGGGCCTTCGCCCAGTAATTGTTCTCGGGCAGCTTCTCCTTGGCAGAGGCGCTGTCGTTGCCAGCGGCGAGGAAGCAGTTCCACGACGGGTCCCAGGTCCACTCGGTCGTCTGGCCGTTCTCGGCGGCGCGGTCGCGGGCGTCCTGGTTGATGACCGACGGGTTGCCGTTGCCGCAGTTCCAACCGAAGAGGGGCTCCCAGTTGTCGCGCCTGCTGCTGTTGGCCTGGCCCTTGAAGACGGCGACGTAGCAGTTGTCCCACGAGGAGCAGATGAGGTAGCCCGTGTGGCTCACGAAGGGCGACATGGAGCCGGACAGGTAGCCGTTCACGTAGAGCCAGAGGTCATGCAGGACGTCGTAGTGTCCGAGGTTGTTGCCGTGCTGGTCGATGTCGAAGTCGAAGTGGGCACGCGGGTCGGGGCTGATGAAGATCCAGTGACCGTTGGACTTGATCCAGCCGGCCTTGATCTCGGTCGCCTTGCCGTTGTTGTCGGCACGGTAGCCCTTGCCGTTGCCAACGGCGATGATGCCGTTGCGCAGGACGTAGCCGGTCTCGAGCGTGTAGTGGGAGTAGCCGGCGGTCGAGTAGCCGATCTTGGCGCCCAGGTAGTTCTTCCAGATGGGCTCGATCCAGTAGCGCTCGGTGGTGGAGCGGGTGTACTTGCTCGTGACGACCCAACCGGCCTGGCTGGGCAGGCGGCCGTCGTTGTCGGCGAGCAGGACGCGGTCGCCACCGTATACCCTGACGCCACGGAAGATGATGCCCGGGCCTCCATTGCCAAACACGTCGCCGTAGCCGGGGACG
>CAMPCT010000259.1 GCA_946647055.1 uncultured Atopobium sp.
AGTGGGTCGGCTTCATGGTCGTGCTGGGCGTGCCCATGCTCATGGCGGTGATGCCCTAATGAGTGCACCGCTCCAAGCCATGGGCGGCCTCACTACCGAGCAGGTGATGGGCGATGCCGGGCGCATGCAGCTCGAGGTCATAACGCCGGAGGATGCCAGTGACATGCTCGGTGCCCTGTACGCAAGACAGCGCAGCCGCAACAACACTGCAAAGTCCGTGTACCTTCAGAGCATGCGCGAGGGCCACTGGCGAGTCTCTAACGATGCCATCTGCATCTCGAGGGACGGAGAGCTGCTGAACGGGCAACACCGCCTCATGGCCGTCGTAGAGAACGGCGAGCCAATCGTCGCGTGGGTCTGGCACGGGGCGAGCCCTGACATCTACGACATCCTCGACAACAGCTACGCAAGGAGTGCGTACCAGGTTCTGGACTGCCCGAACAGGCGGGACGTATGCGCACTCGCAAAGGCCATTATCTCGATAGAGGATGGCTGCCCGCTCGCCGCAGCGCTGGCCTCGACCAACACGATGCCACGATGGCAGATCACTGAGCGCGTCGAGTCAGACATGGACAACCTTCAGATGCTGGTGAGGACGAGCATAAACATCAAGAGCAGGACCGTGGGTGGTCCAAGGACTGCCTTCGGCGTCGCACTGTACACGTTTGGTGCCGTGGTTGGCGGGTTTAATCCCGAGCAGGCGGTCGCGTGGCTCGAAGAGGCCGACGTCACAACGCTCTCGCTCACCAGAACCATCCAGAAGAAAACCGCGACGGAGGGGAAGGTGCCTCCCGGCTGGGCATGTGCAGCGCTGCTCCTGTTCCTCGAGGCAAAGATGCAGGGGAAGGAGCGCCGCCAGTATGGGCGTGTCGACGAGACGCTCGAGAGGTTCACGAGGGCGTACCGAGAGGCGGTGATGCCGTAGTGGGCGCGAGGACCAAGGTCGCCACGCTGGGCGATGGCGCCGAGCTGTGGCGCGAGGTCGGCACCGACCGCTGGTGGGTGCACGAGCGCGTCGAGGGCGAGACGTTCTCGACCAGCGTGCGCGACGTGCGCAGGCGCGTGAGCATCGGCGAGCACGCCACGGCGCGCGAGGCCGCGATAGCAGCAGGCGGTGCGCGATGAGCCGCGAGAGGGCCAAGGGCACAAGGTTCGAGACACAGGTGGCCGCATACCTCACCGAGGTGCTGGGCACGGACGCGCACCGGCTCGGCATGGGCGGCACCAATGACCGCGGCGACGTCCACGTCGACGGGCTGTCGGTGACGGTCGAGTGCAAGAACTGCCAGCGCATGGAGCTGGCAGAGTGGGTCGACGAGGCGGCGCGCGAGAGCGCCAACGCGGGCACCACGGTGGGTGCCGTGGCGCACCACCGCAAGGGATGCGGGACCGCGCGCATCGCCGACTCGTACGTGACCATGCGGCTCGGCGACTTCGCCGCGCTGCTGCTGATGATCCTGCGAAAGGAGTAGGGAATGAAGACCGAATACAGGGAGCAGTACGAGCAGGCCGTGCGCGAGCTGACCAAGGCGCGCGAGCAGATGGACGTGCTGGTGAAGGCGCTCAAGGAGACGCAGCACCAGCTTGACCTCCAGCGCGTCATGAACGACGCGATGGTCAAGGCGAGGGAGGGCAGCGATGACTAGCGACGAGTACGCCGCCCTCGCCGCCGCGCAGGCCATGTACAAGGCGCTCGGCGCCGTGGTCTCGACCAAGGACGGGGGCTCGCTGCGCGCCAAGGCCGACGCAGAGCTCAGGCAGCTGTGGATGGACAAGCGCATCTTCGGCAAGGTGCCGCTGACCATCGGCGGCCACATCGTGGGCATGCTCACGGCCAAGCAGGCGCAGCCCAAGCGCCGCCGCTACGTGACCGTGAACGACCCGTGGGCGCTGCTCGAGGACCAGAAGGACGGCATCGAGGACTTCGTCTACGAGCACGCCGACGAGTTCGCCGAGTGGGTCGTGGAGCAGGGCGTGGCCAACCCCGAGGGCGTGAGCGTGAGCGAGTACGTCGACGAGGGCGGCTGGGGCGGCACCACCATCACCGGCTGCAAGCCCGACGAGGTGCTGCCGCTGCTCAAGGGCCAGCTGCCCGAGGCCGTGTACATGGCGATTGAGGGGGAGGTGGAGTAGATGGCCAACGAACTGGCAAGGCTCGACGAGGGCATCATCCAGTCCATCGTCACCGGTGGCGGCACACTGACGCCGGGCGAGGTCGAGCAGGTGCTTGCGCTCTGCAAGCTGCGTGGCATCAACCCGCTGGCAAAGGATTGCTACATCACCAAGTTTGAAGGTTCACCCGCCACCATCATCGTGAGCAAGGACTACTACATGCGCACGATGGCGCAGCACGAGACGTTCCAGGGGATGCGCGCTGGCGTGGTGGTGGTCAGCCACGCGACGGGCGAGTTGGTCTATCGCGAGGGGTCCATCGTGGGCACCAGCAGCGAGACGCTCGTCGGCGGATGGGCCGAAATCTATGACTCGCGATGGACCGCGCCGTGGCGCATCGAGGTCTCCATGGTCGAGTACGACGGCAAGAGGGCCCTTTGGAAGACCAAGCCCGCGACCATGATTCGCAAGGTCGCGATCGTCCAGTGCGCGCGCGAGGCTTACCCCGAAAGCTACTCGGGGCTTTACGACAGTTCAGAGATTCCCGAGGCCGAGCAGGCCATCGAGGCAGAGATTCAGGAGGATTAATCATGAGGCGAGTCAGTTGGCGAGACATCAACCCGAGCGAGGGCGGCAATGGCTTCAAGCAGCTGCCGGCGGATGGCTACGTGGTGGTCATCAAGAAGGTCGAGGACGTTGCGTCGCGCGAGCACTTGGTCGTGACCTACGACATCGCATATGGCGACTATCGCGGCTTCTTCGAGAATGACCCGTTCCACGCAGACAAGCCGTACACGCACCAGTTCAAGGCCAGCTACAGCCAGAAGGCCGAGCGCATCTTTGCCGGGTTCCTGAAGGCGCTGGAGGTTTCCAACCCGGGGTTCGATCCCTACGCCGCAATCGAGCGCGAGCAGTGGCAGCTGTTCGAGGGCAAGCACCTGGGCATCGTGCTGCGCGAGGTGTGGAAGACCAGCAAGCAGACGGGCAAGGACCAGCGCGTGTTCTCGCCGCTGGTGCAGTACAAGACCACCGACCAGATCATCGACCATGACTATGAGGTGCTCGAGGTCGAGGACCAGCGCGATGACACCAACCACGAGTTCGGCACCGAGCCGCCTGACAGTGACGTGCCGTTCAGCACCGGCACCGGCTACCGCTTCTAATGATGGAGCCGGTGGTCGAGGGACCGTCCACGGAGGAGTGGGTGGGCGGTCCCGTCCGCGCCGTGGTCTGGTGCGACACGCGCCAGCAGGCTGGCAAGCACGAGCACGTCGACCGATGGTTCGAGGCGCATGGAGTCGAACATGAGTACCGCAAGTTGGACTACGGGGACTACATGCGCGACGGCTCGAACATCAGCGTCGACACCAAGAAGGACATACAGGAGGTCGCTGGGAAC
>CAMPCT010000260.1 GCA_946647055.1 uncultured Atopobium sp.
CAACTACCCCAGATAACAGCTTTCATGACTTGCCAACTGGGATAACGTTTGCGGTGGTTGCAGATTCTGGGGGTTGCACGGTAATTCTGGCCGTCCAGGTCACCCCAGCCCATCCAGCAACGCCGGCACCTCGAGCAGGCTCGTGACCACGTGGTCCACGCCGGGGAAGCGCTCCCCTGCCGCCGCGCCAGGACGAAACAGGCACGTGCGCAGCCCGTACGCAGTCCCACCCGCTATGTCCGACGTGAGTGAATCGCCAACGATGAGGGCCTCGGCAGGCGTAATATCCCCCAGCTCAGCAAAGCACGCATCAAAGAACGCACGGCTGGGTTTCTCGGCACCCAGGCGCTCGGAGATGAACACGTGGTCGAAGGAGTCGAGCATGCCGGCCACCCGCAGGCGATTGACCTGCTGTTCGTTTGGTCCGTTGCTCGCCGCGCACAGCACCACGCGACCTCTCAGGCGCTCGACAAGCTCGCGCGCGCCGGGCACCTCGACGGCGCTCCAGAAGAGTCGCTCCTTGAAGTAGTGCTCGAAGGCGACGCCGTCGCCAGAGAGGCCAAGCTCCGAGAAGATCGTGTTCCAACGGACCTGCTCCAGAGCCGCCAGGTCAAGCTCGCCACGCTCGATCTGGCCCCAGAGCCGCACGTTCACGCGCCGGGCGGCCTCGTACATGTCCTCGCGGTACTCGCCAAGACCGAAAGCCGGGAAGCCCTCGCGCATGGTCTGCCGCACGCAGCCCTCGAAGCTGAGCAGCGTGTCGTCTATGTCGAGCAAGACCGCACGTATCAAAACGACGTACCCGCAGCCCTATGCCTCGGCGAAGGCCTCGTCAGCCCAATGGGCGTTGGCGATGAGCGCGCGCCCGGCGCCAATCATGTCGGCCACGCCCTCATTGAGCAGTTCCTCGGCCTGATCGAGCTTCTTGACGCCACCGGCAAGGATGACAGGCACGCCCACGGCTGCCTTGACCGCGCTGGACATGTCCTTGAAGTAGCCCGGCTCGGTATGACCGGGACGCTGGAAGCGACAGAGGCCGCCGGACAGGTCGATGAGGAAGGCACCAGCCTTCTCGAGCAGAACGCATGCCTCGACAGCATCCGCAATCGTCGAGCCATCGCCCTCATCGCGGTAGTCACAGCCGCCCAGACGCACCGCCACGGGATAGTCCTCACCCAGCGCGGCGTGAATGGACTTGATGATCTCGGTGTGTATCCTCGTGCGACCTGCCACGTCGCCGCCCCACTCGTCGTCGCGACGGTTGGTGAGCGGCGAGTAGAACTGGTTGAGCAGGTAGGAGTGGGCAGAGTGAATCTCGACGCCGTCGAAGCCTGCCTGCTTGGCACGGGCCGCTGCCTGCGTGAACTCGTCGATGACGGCCGCGATGTCGTCCGCCGTCATCGCGTGCGGGGGCTCCTCGTCGCCCAGGCCGCTGCCGTCGAGGCCTTTCGAGAACAGCGCCACGGGCACGTCGCTGGGACTCCAGGGGTCCTCGCCAATGACCTTGCGGAACGCACCACAACCACAGTGGTTGAGCTGGGCCAGAATCGGGGTGCCAGCCTCATGGCAGACCTCGACGAGGCGCGCGAGTCCCTCGATGCGATCATCGGACTCGATACCCAGCTGGTTGTCACGAGCGCGGCCACGTGCGCTCACGTACAGGTGCTCGGAGACAACCAAGCCCAGGTTGCCGCCTCCCACGCGCTTGCGATAGTGGTCGAACGTGATGTCGCCCGCATAGCCGCCCGGCTTGTCCTTGTACGTGGCCATGGCCGGCATGAAGATGCGATTCCTGAACTCCAGCGAACCTGCACGAAGGCTTTCGTTGCAGAGCATGGGCACTGCGCTCCTTTCTGTAGGGATCCAGACAAGAGTATGGCACACGGGTAAACGCGATTGATTCCAGTTGTTCCGGTCATTCCAAGACGTCGCAAGCCCTCGACCAACGGTTTAGGCTATGAGAGGTCACTGGACGCCAAAGACTCTTCCAGAACTGCACAACACATCTCTTATTATCTGAAAACAACGAAATAATCGCAGGTCATTCCTGAAAGACGTCATAGAGAAGAGAGGTGTTGTGTAGTTATTCGATTTTGGGTTGCCCACAGCACTGGCTACAACGGCAGCGAGGGTCACGTTGGTCAGCCATCACGCAGGGGCAGGCAACCTCAGCCCATAGCTGCTCGCAAGAGCAGGGTCTCCCCCACGGTACTCGGGATAGAACGGGAAGGGACACACCAGCACCTCGCGGTCGGGCCGGTCATAGCGGCGCTCGTGTGCCACGAACTCCTGCGGCTCCACGCCATCGCACACCCATGCGTCGAGCATGCCCAGCAGGTCCGCACCCATGTCAAAGAGGCCGATGCTGTGCCCAAAGCCTGGCACCAGGTAAAGCCGCGAGAACTCGAGGGCGCGCTCGCGATCGTAGCGGTCACAGAGGGCCTCGTAGTACTGGACGGTCGCCTTGACCGAGATGAGCTGGTCGTAGGTGCCGTGGTACATGATGGCCTTGCCGCCGTTGTCGATGAAGGTGTCCCAGCAGGTGTCATCGGCATCGAGCAGGTCGGCCGCACGACGGACCTCCTCGACGTGCTCCTCGGGATCGAAGTCGCGAACGTCAAAGCCCGCATCGCGCATGACCATGCGCGAGAGCACCGCGTCGCCAAACATGCCCGTGGCGCTGTCGCGGGCACCAGGGGTACTCGAGAGGGCGTTGAGCACGAACAGGTCATCATCGTCGCGCAGGGGCTCGCCCGACGTCACGGCAAACCCGGGATACTCCTCGAACTCCTCGCGATCAAGGAACGAGATGTCCATATCGGTTGCCGCTGTGTCAACCAAGCGCAGCTGAGCGGGGCTGAGCAGCTGCATGAGAGTCGCACGCAGGACGGGATTCTTGCGCCCGGCAGTGTAGAAGCTCGAGATGATGCCGTCCTCGATACCGTCGAGCCTGTCGTTGGTCTTCGTGATTGCCGCAAACGCGCGCGCCCAGTCCTCGGGACCGATGAAGCCCTCCTCGCCCACTTCCTCCTCGACGTCTGCCAGGTGGCTGCCAAAGAGTGCCATGGGAATCCAGTGGATGGCGGGATAGCCGCAGATGACACCATCGTAGTCGGCGCCGTAGCGCTGGATGGCCATGAGGCCCTCGCGGCCACCGTTGGAAGTGCCTGCGTAGTAGCAGTGCTCGGGCTCCTCGCCATAGATCGCACGCGCCAGGGCAAGTGCCACGTCATGGACCTTCTTGATGGACTCGTGCGCAAAGTTGGCGAGCATCTCGTCATTGAGGGCAAAGTCAGCAGCGACCAAGTTTGCCCAGTTGTCTGCATTGGCGTGCGGCGCGGTATGGCCCGAGTCGCTACCAAAGACCACGTACCCCTGCGCCACGGGGGCGGGCTGGCCGTACCACATGTCGTCACCGATGCCCGCGTGCATCATGAGGGGAATCGAGCCGTTGAAGCCGCCGCCGCCCACCTGCAGGAGCTTGCGGTTCCAGCCCTCGACCGGCAT
>CAMPCT010000261.1 GCA_946647055.1 uncultured Atopobium sp.
AGGATCATGGCCGGGGTGCGGTACTCGTCGGCCAGGTCGAAGGCCAGGTAGATGAGGTCGGCCATCTCCTGGACCGTGGAGGGCGCCAGGACCGGCATGAAGTAGTCGCCGTGGCCGAGGGCGCGCGTGGCCTGGAAGTAGTCGGACTGGGAGGGCTGGATGCCGCCCAGGCCGGGGCCGCCGCGCATGACGTTGACGATGACACCGGGGAGGTCGGCGCCGGCCATGTAGGACGCGCCTTCGCTCTTGAGCGAGACGCCGGGCGAGCTGGAGCTGGTCATGACGCGGGCGCCCGCGGCGGCCGCACCGTAGACCATGTTGATGGCCGCGACCTCAGACTCGGCCTGCAGGAAGGTGCCGCCGATGGTGGGCATCTTCTTGGCCATGTAGGCGGCGAGCTCGGTCTGCGGGGTGATGGGGTAGCCAAAGAAGAAGCGGCAGCCGGCACGCATGGCGGCCTCGGCCAGGACCTCGTTACCCTTCATGAGCACGCGCTTGTTGGTCTGCTCTGCCATGTCACATCACCACCGTAATAGCGACGTCGGGACAGGTGAGGTAGCACGAGGCGCACCCGATGCAGTTCTCGGGGTCCACGAGCTTTGCGGGGTGATACCCCTTTGGGGTGATGCGCTCCTCGTCAAGCGCCAGCACCCCCTTGGGACAGGCGGTCACGCACAGGCCACAGCCCTTGCAATGAACGTCGTCGACGATGATCCTTGCCATTCAAAGCCCCCTCTCAAGGACGTTGTCCTCACTCATGCCTGCGCGGGTCAGGCGCACCCGCTGCAAGGCAGTCTTTCCATCTTACTCCCAGGGTATGCCCACATACTTTGGGAGGACTGTGAACTCTTCGTGTCGTGACTCACCCGGGGCGAAGGCCTCGTCGAGGGTTTGGCCAGGTTCGAGCAGGTCTACCGCGACCTGCGGAATGGCCGTGGCGACCAGCGGAAGGCCCAGGATGTTGGCACACTCGGCGGCGAAGGCGCGTCCGTCGCGAACGATCTGGGGCGTGGTCTCGAGCGACAGGTTGGTCGCGTTGAGGACGCCCGTGGCGCGCAGGTGGGCGTGGGACTCGATGTCGGGCAGCATGGCGGCGGCCTCCGCAGGGGTCTGCGTGAGGATGCGCATGGCCGAGACCACGTAGAGGACTTGGGCGCCGGCATCGGCCAGGCGACGCGAGAAGCGGCCGATGGTGGTTGCGCCGTCGTCGTCTCCCCCGACGTCGATGACAAGGCGCGCGTTAGGATCTGCCAGCACGTTGCCGATGACGGCGTCGAGCTCGCCCGTGAGGCTGGGGGCGTCGAGCGTGGTGCGCGCGAAGACCGGGGCAACCAGGCGGATGTCGTACTCGGCGAGCAGGTCGGGGTAGTCGCTGGCGCGGAAGTACGGGTTCACGGTGTCGAAGTCGGCCAACGTGGTGGGATGGCCGGCGCGGGCAATCTCGCGCGCCAGGTGGAGCGCGACGTTGGTCTTGCCGGTGCCGGCATGGCCGACGAGCACGGTGATGCGGTTGTCTGCGAGCATGGCGTATCCTCCCCTCCCCCTTGCGGCAGTAAGACGGTACCACGGCAGACGATTGCCGGCCGCTCATGTAACGGGGCCAACATAATTGTTTCGGGACCGCAGGGCCGGGTCGGAACGTCGTTTTGGGCAGATTGCGGAAATGATAGTGAGGCTATCAACCGTCAATCCGCAGGGTCACCTGCGTGACGAAGGCACCGTCGTACAGGGACGTCGCGACCTCGCCGTCGTGGCGGCGAGCGAACTCCCCCAGGATCCTGAGGCCCCAGCCGTGACCGCCCGGCTCGGGTCGGTCGGGACGGGCCTCATGGGTGATCGCGGCACCGGGAGCCACGCCGTTCTCACAGCGCACCATGAGATGCCCGCCGCATGGGGCAGTGGCAAGGCGAACCCAACGCCTGTCCTCCGGTGCCGCAGCAGCAGCGGCGATGGCGTTGTCGAGCACGTTCGAGAGCACGGCGCACACATCGAGCGCGGGAAGGGCCAGGTCGCGGGGCAGGTCCAGCTCCGCCTCGAACTCCACGCCTGCCTCCTCCGCCGACCGCGCCTTCATCTCGACGAGCATGTTCGCGGGACCGTGCTCGCACCAGCGCCGCCGTCCCGCTGCCGAGGCACGGGCCTCGTCCGCAAACGACGAAAGGCCCTCGGCGTCACCAGCATGCACGAGGTCCTCGAGCTCAGCGAGCGAAGCGGACAAGGCCCCAAGCACCTGCTCCGCGACGGCCGCGTCCGCTGCCAATCGCTCCCCCTGCCGCTGGCTCGCTTCGAGCAGGGCCTCGGCCGCCCGAGCCCTCCCAACGGCGACGTCGGCATCGTGAGCGTCGCGCAGCATGCGGAAGAGGGCGGGCAGCAGCAAGATGCCGATGGCGAGAGCACCCATGATGAACAGCGGCACGAGCTCCTTCTGAAAGCTCGAGATCAACCAGATGCCGCTCAGGACCAGGGACAGATAGCTCACGGAGAAGAGCCCTCGGGCAATCGCGAACGACCTCGCAGACGAAAGCGTCGCGTCATCCCGAAGCGGTGGGATGACGGGCGCCTCTCCCCGCCCCTCGGGCCCCCTCCCCAGCGGACCTGCCACCGCGGAGGCCTCCTCCGCCTCGTGCTCGAGCGCCTTCACCAGCGCCAACGCCTGGCCATCCTCACCCGTCGCCATAAGCTCGGCGATGACGCCAAGCTGGTTGCGGATGTCGTGGCGAAGCATCGACGTGAGCTCAATCGATCGCTCGAGCCCGGCGTATCGCGCGAGATAGTCGTCTGCCGCACGCGAGATCGCCTCGGCAGCGAGGTCGGCAACCGCCTTGTCCGCCGAGGCCTGGACCGCGCGCATGAGCAGGAAGTCCGCGACGATGGCGAGCAGACAGACCAAGGAGCCGACAAGCAGCACTGCAGCATGGTACGCGACGGTAAAGCTTATGTAGCGCATGCAAACTACCAGAATGATCGCCTGGGTGAGCGGGAACGCCGCGACGACGTAACTCGTTCTCGAAACGTCCGCCCCTCCCACGAAGCGACGCGAGGGAACCCTCACAACCAAGGAGACGATGATGAGGAGGAAGGCGTACATCGTCTCGAGGGAGATGTAGAGCGGCAGGTGGCCGTATGCAGCAGCGACGGACATGAGCTCCTCGCCCGAGAGCGTCGCCCAGAGAAGGGCCATGGGCACCTCAGCCGCGGTAATGAGCACGAAGCCGAAGGCAACCGCGATCGCCCGCCTGATGAGCGGGCCCTCACTCAGGAGCAGGGGGCCACCCAACGCGATTGGAAGAAAGACCCAGCCCATGGTCGGGTCGACGAAGGTCCGCACCAGGCGGACGACGACGATGCCCGCAAGCTGGATGCCCCAGAAGAGGCGCTTGTTGCGAATGGGGAGCAGGGATTGGAACAGGTAGATTGTGCAGACGTCGCCCAGTAGCCCTATGAGGTTGATGATGACGGATTCTGTCACGCAT
>CAMPCT010000262.1 GCA_946647055.1 uncultured Atopobium sp.
GCGGTGTTCTTCGTCATGAACCTGTTCACCTGCGTCTGGAATCCCGTCACCGCGGCCTTTGGCGTGCCCGACGCCATCCGCAACATCGTCACCACGGTCGTCACCGGCGGCGTAGCCATGGTCATCATCTTCGCCATCGACAAGACCATCTTCTCGCCCAAGTTCATGAACCCCAACTACGTGGAGGAGGAGAAGGCCGCCGAGTAGGCTGGACTTCGATCGAACCGCTGGAGGGGCGTCGCCTACGGGCGGCGCCCCTGCTTTTAGCGAACGATCACGTTGTCATGGAAGATGCCTTCTCGAGGAATGCGAGCACGTCATTGACGGCCTCCTTGCAGCCGCCAAGGATCCAGTCGCAGATGACGCGCGTGATTCCCGCGCAGTAGAACGAGACGAACATGGGGCCCTCATCCCGAAGTGATTCCATGAGCGGCTCTTTCGTGCCGCGTTCGATGCGTCCGATGAGTACGGGGGCCATGTTGCTCCTCAGGATGGTGCGGAGCATGGGCATGTTTCGTCGGTGATGCTCGAGCATGAGCCGCACGGCGTCTTTGGCGGCCTCGGGGCTCGCGTCGAGCAGCACCATGAGCCTGCGGTTCTCGGCATCGAAGTCGTCGAGGATGTCGATGAGCACGGCCTCCTGCGTCTCGAACAGGCGATAGAAGGTCACGCGGTTCACATGGGCGCGCTGGGCGACCTCGGTGACGGTGATGCCCCCGTGCGGGCTCTCTTTCAGCAGGGCGAGGTATGCGTCCTTGATCCTTCTGGCGGCGGGGGAGTCTCCCATGGGGCCTCCTTGAGATGCCATGCAACACTTGTAGCATGATTGTAGCCTATCTTTACGCAGGTCAGCGGCATAGAATGAAAGCTGAAGGAATCTGAAAGGATTCGGGAATCGTACGAGGGGGAAAGAGATGGCAACGCAGATCTCGACGGCGCGCAAGGTTGGGCGGGTGATCAAGACCATCCTCAAGGCGGTCCTGGCGCTCATCCTCGCGGGGCTGATGACGCTCATGAACGTCGTGGTGCCCAGCATGGGCATGATCAGCCGCATGGCAAACGACATGCTCGGCTACCAGCAGTCCTGGATCACGCCGGCCGGCGCCGAGGACGTCGACGCCGACTACTACAAGAGCGACTTCACGGCAGAGGAGCTCGACGAGGCCGAGCACGCGCTCGACTACGCCATTGCGAGCGAGGGCTTCGTGCTGCTCAGGAACGATGACGCGACCATGCCGTTCGAGCAGGGCACCACGTTCTCGTTCTTCTCCGAGAACGTCAAGAGCCTCACGGCGACCCAGTCCATCATGACGGCGTTCCTGGGCACGGGTGATGGCGAGGATGCGCTCACGGCCGCATTCGAGGCCAGGGGCATACACGTGAACCAGGACCTCATGGACTTCTACATGAACGGCGCGGGCTCGGCATACAGCATGGGGTCCGGCTCCATCAACTTTGGCGAGGCGGAGGACTTCCGCATCAACGAGTGCCCGCTCAGCGAGCTCCAGGCTGCCGAGGGCGTGCTCGACAGTGCCCAGGGCACCGTTCCCGTCTTCGTGTGGAGGCGCGTGGCGGGCGAGGGCCGCGACATGCCCCGCTCCATGTACAACCACGCCGACAACCCCGAGGACCAGGTCAGGTCCTACATCGAGCCCGACACCACCGAGCTCGAGGTCCTGCAGTACCTCAACGACAACTACGACGAGGTCGTCCTGCTCGTCAACACCGCGAGCGCGCTCGAGCTCGACTGGGTGGCAGAGTACCCGTCCATCAAGGCCATCCTCTTCGTCCCGTCCACCGGCAGCTATGGCACCGAGGCCCTTGCCGACATCTTCTGCGGCAACGTGAACCCCTCCGGCCACACCGTCGACACCTTCGTGGCCGATGCGCTGGCAAGCCCGGCCGCCCAGAACTACGGTGACTACGAGTACCTCGACGCCGACGGCAACCCCACCAGCTACAACTACGTGAGCTATCTCGAGGGCATCTACGTGGGCTATCGCTACTACGAGACCCGCTACGAGGACGCGGTGCTGGGCCAGGGCAACGCCGGTGACTTCGACTATGCCTCCGAGGTCGTGTATCCCTTTGGCCACGGCCTCTCCTACACCACCTTCGAGTGGAGCGACCTCGAGGTCACGTGGGACGGGCTCGAGGCCATCACGGCCAAGGTGACCGTCACCAACACCGGCGACGTGGCCGGCAAGGACGCCGTCCAGATCTATGCCCAGGCTCCCTACACCCAGTATGACCAGGACAACGGCATCGAGAAGGCGTCCGTGTCGCTCGTCGCCTACGACAAGACCAAGCTCCTCGAGCCGGGCGAGAGCCAGACGCTCGAGATCGCCATCGACCCGGCGCTGCTCGCCAGCTTTGACGCCCATGGCGCCGGCACCTATGTCATCGAGAACGGCACCTATTACATCGTCGCGGGCCAGGATGCCCACGACGCCGTGAACAACATCCTCGCCGCCAAGGGCAAGTCGACGGCCGACGGCATGGATGCCAACGGAAATGCCGCACTGGCAAACGCCCACGTGGTCGCGGTCGACGCGGAGAACGCCCTCGAGGACGAGCCCACCGTTGACGCCACGACCTTCTCGACCGACGCCTACACCGGCAACCCCATCACCGCGATCCTGGGCTATGCCGAGCCCGACGGCACCCAGCTCACCCGCGCCGACTGGGAGGGCACCTTCCCCGCGCCGGACGGCACGCCCATCGAGGGCTACGTCTCCACGTGGGGCAATGCCATCAACGGCACTGACGAGTCCGGCAACGCGGCCTCCCTCGTGTGGGGCAAGCCGGCGACGGCCGAGCTCATCGCCCAGCTCGACAGCCACGACTCGCTCAACCCCGTCGACGACGCGACCATCACCGACGAGCCGGTCTATGGCGCCCAGAACGGCCGCACCCTCATCGAGCTGCGCGGCCTTGACTACGACGACCCCGCGTGGGACGAGCTGCTCGACCAGCTGACCATTGCCGACTACACCGAGATCGTGGGCCACTCCGGCTATGGCAGCGAGTACCTCGAGAGCGTGGGCAAGCCCTTCGTCATCGATTCCGACACCGCGGCCGGCCTCATCTACGGCACCCCGCATGGCATGGGCGGCTTCATGTTCTGCTCGCCCGTCGTCATGGCGCAGACCTACAACCAGGAGCTGGCCGAGCGCTACGGCCGCATGCTGGCGAGCGAGGCCAACCTCTCCGGCACGAGTGGCGCCATGGGCTGGTACGCCCCGTCCATGAACATCCATCGCACGCAGTTCATCGGTCGTGCCGCCGAGTACTACAGCGAGGACCCGATCATCTCGGGCACCGTTGCGGCGCATGAGGTCCACGGCGCCGCCGAGCTGGGCTTCTACTCGACGATCAAGCACTTCGCCTTCAACGACCAGGAGAACCACCGCGGCGACGGCGGCATC
>CAMPCT010000263.1 GCA_946647055.1 uncultured Atopobium sp.
GCTTGTGCATCACATCCCAATCGTATAAAATAATCGCGATAATAAAACGCAACAGGGGATACTCTGCGCTTGCCCCAACGCGTCCCATTCTGCTTGATTTTGGTTTCTGCAAAGCTCCATGCCTCGGCTCTGCATGCTCGTCAGCCGCGCGTGCATGGAGGCTCGAATCGCTCCATGTATATCGACAAAACTCGTGCGAAAGGACGCTCACATGGATTTCCTCGAAATGACCCCCGACCAGATCAAGGAATGCGTCGCCGCCGGCACCCCCGAGGGCATGCTGGCGTACATGGAGGAGCAGGGGATCACGCTTCCCGAGAAGGCTCCGGTCAGGTGGCCCGCCGCCACCGAGAAGTTCACGCGCATGATCTGGCAGAAGATCAAGTTCCCCGCGCGCGAGGTCTGCGCCGAGGGCGAGCATGACTACCAGCCGGTTGGCACCTGCGAGATGGAGCGCACTGAGGCCACGATGCCCGGCTCGAGCTTCCGTAGGGCGTTCCAGTGCACCAAGTGTGGCGCCGTCCGCTGGGTGAGCGACACCCCCGTCGTCGATGAGGGCCCCGCTGCCTAGCCACGAGGTGCCCTCAGCCCCTTCCTGCGATGGCCTGGGGAGGCGGGCCGTCTCCCTTGCCTCCTTCTGAGAGACCCCCAAGACAGATGGCCCGTACTGGGCCCTCCGTCGTGGGGGTCTCCTCATGACCGCGTGAGAACGGGGCCATGGACGGCGTGCGAACGCTAGTTGTGAACCACCACGACCGTGCCCTCAGACACGAGCCCATAGAGCTCCTTGGCAACGTCGGGGGGCAGGTTCACGCAGCCATGGCTGCCGTTGTCGTAGTAGATTTGGCCGCCAAACTGGCTGCGCCACGGTGCGTCGTGGAAGGCGACCATGTTGTTGATGAAGGGCATCCACCAGTCGACGTCGTTCTCGTAGTCGGGCTTGTTGTCGTGGTCCTCGTCCCGGCCAACGAGATGCACCTTGGTGGCCTTGTTCCCGTTGATGTAGTAGACGCCGGTGGGGGTGGGGTGCCCGTCGCTCACCTTGCCGGTCACGACGTCGCTCTCGAGGACGACCTTCCCGTCGACGTAGTAGCGCATGTGCTGCTCGGTGAGGTCGAGGTCGATGTAGGTGTCGCCCCAGTCCCGCTGACCCAGCGGCACCCACACGTCCGCCTCGTAGAGGGTGGGGATCTCGATGGGCTCGCGCGAGCCGCTCTCGAGCCGCTTGGCGAGCTCCTCGGCAAGCGAGGCGCCGTCGACGCACCAGCCGTAGGTGCCGCCCTCGACCGTGAACTTGCGTCCGTCCTCGCGGGTGTAGCTGCGCTTGATGCCAATGGTGTCGTGGGCCTCCGAGAACGGTCCCCGCGCCCATGCGACCAGCTGTGACGTGTCGAAGGACACGTTGAGGTCGTCGTCCAGCGTGACCCACTGCATGAGGGTCTCGGTGGTTATCGTGTCGACCTCCTTCCCGTCGTGCGTGAGGGTGACGGGGGCGATGAGCGCGTTTGCCGCCGCGACGGCCTCGATGAGCTGCTCGTCGTCGCTGAGCACGGTGGGGCGCGCCAGACAGTCGTCATCCAGCGTGACGGTGGGCTCCATGGCCAGGAGGGCATCCTCGACCCGCTCGAGAACCTTGGCCTCGTCGACCGTGGTGCCCAGCACCTCGGGGACCACGACAAAGGACAGCGACGCCTCGTCAAACGCGGTTGTCGCGTCCTTCGGCACGATGCCGCCCTCGTTGACGTCTGCAAGCGGACCCTCGAGTGCGTGCGCGAGCTGCGCCTCGTCGACCGTCGTCACGTGCGGGGTCGTGAGGGCATGGGACCCCATGAGGTCGAGGGGCCAATGCCAGCGGTCGAACTGGTCGTGGGCAGCCTGGGCCTCGCCGAGCGTGTCGATGGTGAGGCCGGCCTCGGCCGCAGAGAGGTCGAGGTCGAGGCCAACGCCCTCGACGTGCGTCGTGTAGCCTTCCAGCTCGTCGCTTGCGAAGGCGGCGGCCTCCTCGACGGTGAGCAGCGACACGTCGTGTCCATCGAGCGTGGTACTTGGGAGGAAGTGCTCCGTGAAGTAGTAGGTGCCGCCCATATAGGCCGCGCCTGCGAAGAGGGCGAGGACAAGGATGGCTCCGGCGACGATGCCTGCCCTGCCCTTGCGTCGGGGCTCCTCGAAGCCAGGGGCAAAGCTCGGTGCCGATGCGGCAAGCGGGGCGGGGGAGACGACCGTGTCGCCAGCCGCGCCCGCTGCGGGCTCCTCCACGGCGATGGAGGGCAATGACGAGAGGGCTGCCAGGGCCTCACGTGCCCCGTCACCCTCGTCCGCCGCCGGGAAGAGGGGCTTGCCCGATGCCTCGGGTGTCTCGTCCGTCGAGTCGTCCTCGGCAAGCGCTGCGAGGGCTGCGGCGTAGACCTCGTCCTTGGAGGTCTCTGCCTTGGGCGTGTTCTGCGGTTCTGGTGCGTTTGTGCCCAGTTCTTCTGCCATGTGTAGTACCAATCGCCAACGCCGGCCAAGCCGACGGTCATGTTCCCATGGGGCAACATGATACGCTATCCGGGTGGACCAGAAGGGGTGTGTTACCAATGCTTGTCATACGAAGCACAAGTGCCGACGACGAGGGGCTCACGGTCTTTCGCGACCTCACGAACCACCAGCTGAGAAATGCCGTCGACCCCGAGCGCGGCATCATGATCTGCGAGTCCGAGATCGTGGTGCGCGTGGCGCTCGACCGGGCGGACGCGCTGGGCATACGGCCCGTCTCGTTCCTGCTCGACGAGAACAAGCTCGAGGCGCTGGGACCCGACCTCGCGGATTTGCCCGATGACGTGCCGGTGTACGTGCTCCCGCATGACGAGGCGGCAAGGATCACGGGCTATCGCGTGACGCGTGGCGTGCTGGCGGCCTTCACGCGGCCTGCGCCCGTGAGCCCCGAGGACCTTGTCGTGGGCACGCGGCGCGTCGCCGTGCTCGAGGGCATCGTGGACACCACCAACGTCGGCGCGATCTTCCGCTCGGCTGCTGCGCTGGGGGTCGACGCGGTGCTGCTCGCGCCCACCTGCGCCGACCCGCTCTCGCGGCGCTCCATCCGCGTGTCGATGGGCAACGTCCTCAACGTGCCCTGGGCTCGGTTCGCTGCGGGGGAGTGGCCGGAGGGCGCCCTGGGGAAGCTGCGGAATGCGGGCTTCACCTGCGCCGCATTGGCACTGAGCGACGACTCGGTCCCCCTGGACGACCCGTCGCTTGCCAACGTCGAGCGCCTCGCCATGCTCTTTGGGACCGAGGGCGACGGGCTCACGCGTCGTGCCATCGCGGGGAGCGACATCGTGGTGCGCATACCCATGGCGCACGGGGTCGACTCCCTCAACGTGGCCGCCGCAAGCGCGGTGACCTTCTGGCAGCTCTG
>CAMPCT010000264.1 GCA_946647055.1 uncultured Atopobium sp.
CGCCATCGACAAAGTCGTCACCGTCCCAGAGGGCCTCGAGGTCCGAGGCGTCCAGGTCGAGACGGTGCAGCTCGTCGAGGAGGGCACGGTAGCTGTACTCGTAGCTCTGCATGTCAAAGCCGTAGAAGCATAGGTCCTCGCCGGGCGCCGCGGTCTCGTTGTACGTGCGCATCCACGAGATGAGCTCTGCCATCTGGTCGGTGCGGTAGAGGGTGAAGACGAGGTTCGCCACTGCCTCCTCGACGGTGCCCTCGCCTCCGTGAATGTAGCGATTGACCTCCGTGCAACCGCCAAAGTCGGCCTCGAGCGCAAAGGCACGCACGCCGTAGCGTTCCACCAAGACCTGGAAGACCTCGAGCTTGAGCTCCTGGAACTCGCGGTTGCCATGGGTCGCCTCGCCAAGCGCGACGACGCGCGTGCCCTCGGGAACCTCGATGTCGGAGACGGGAGCCGCATACTGCGCGAACTCGTCCGCGTTGGCAGACGGACCCGTCCCAAACCCGCCAAAGCTCGCCATGAAGGCGACTATGACCGCAATGATCACGAAGGCCGTAGCCAGCGTGAGCAAGCAGCCGCGCAGGTAACCTTTACCTTCCCTCTTGGCCTTCGCCTTCTTGCCCATCGTCATCGTCCTCCTCTGGCCCAAAGAGCCCAAACGCCACTCCCATGCACACGCCCATAAAGATACCCGCCCAGCTGTGCAAGGCAGCCCCAAATGTGCCAGATGACAAAAGGGTAAGGAACACGACGAGGATCAGGCGCTGGTCCCTCGACATCTCCAACCGCCTCCTTCGCAAGACGCATGGCTTGCTTGACACCTCAACTCATCTGCGAGTCACCGTCGGCCTCGTGTCTGCGATACTTGTTGCCCAAGGCCATGAAGCTCGCAGCCGCAGCGAGGCAGATCGCAGCGAACAACCAGTGCCCGTCCACTATCTGGAACGTGGCTCCGGCGAACATGAGCGTCGCGGCAAGGTACATCCACTTTGAGCTCTTCACGAAGTCCATCATGGCAGGCACGTCCTTTCTGCAATACATAACATTCGTTACGTAACGTATGTTATGCTTTGCGCGAGAAGGTGTCAACCATCATTTGGATAAGGTTTGATCAGCTCTTCATCACATCGCGCAGACGGGTCGAGAACAAGCCGTCCCTGTTGCAGTAGAGGTACAGGTCGCGTACCCCCGAGCGCCTGAAGTGGGCCTGCACGGGTCCCTCGGGATACAGCCGCACGACCTGGATGCAGTCGGGCGATGCAGCTGCCAGGAAGACGATGTGATGCTGCTTGTCCATTGGATGGTCGACCTGTACGAAAAGCTCGTCGCCCGTGCATGCCGCTCGCAACAGGTGACCTTCTTCGATGGGCTCCGGACTCAGTGGGGGTAGGGTAATCCCGTGGCAGCTGATGTGCGCCTCCCCCATGGCATGGATGGTGTTGCCGCACACGGGACACACGAAGAAGCACGACCGCAGCATGTTGGCGCTCACGTTCTCGTTCCTCACGGCGGTGCCTGACAGGAGCTCTGCCACCGACGTGCGCAGGGCAGCCGCGATGGGCTCGAGCAGGGTGATGTCAGGATACCCAGCGCCCGTCTCCCACTTGGAGACGGCCTTGTCACTCACACAGAGGCGCTCGGCGAGCTGCGCCTGGGTCATCCCGCAGCGCTCGCGCAGGTCCTTGATCGTCGCACCGGTCAGATACCGATCCATCCTCCGCTCCCCTTCTCGACCGTTGTCACGACCACTGTAGATGCGTGGATGGACCATGGCTACCTACGGAGCGTGGAGTCGGGGCTCAGTCGAGCTCGAGACGCATGAGCACGAGCTCCTGCCAGCGACCCTCTCGGGTGAGGAAGCCCTTGGGGTTGCGACCATACTCGACGAATCCCTCGCTCCCATAGAGGGAGATGGCGCTTGCGTTCTCCGCGACCACGTCAAGCTCGAGCTGCGCGTAGCCCGCCCTCCTCGCGCACGCGATGCAGGCACGCGTGAGTGCCCGGCCGATGCCGATGCCCCAGAAGTCCCTGATGACGCTGATGCCAAACTCCGCCCGATGGCGGACCTTCTCCTTCTTCGCGTCGATGGCACTGACGCCCGCCGACCCCACGATCGCCCCATCAACCTCAGCGACGATCTCGACCCCGCGCGGGTCCTCCGTCATCCCCTTGAGGTAGCCAGCCTCGTCCTCGGCGGTCATGGTGCATTCGTCCGCGTAGGTGAGCAGGAAGTCCGTCTCGCCGTGCGTCCGGACGAAGACGTCGAGCAGGGCCTGGCCGTCTTCCTCCGTACCGTTGCGCAGGACGCACGCGCGACCGTCCTTGAGCGTTATCGTCTCGCGATACTCCACTACTCCCCCACCAACCCCCTGAAGATGGCGTCCCTGTCGTACGTGCCGTCCACGAGGCCCGGAACCTCCTTGTACGCCTTGCAGACGGCAAGGCTCACCTCGGTGAGGACCACACTCATTTGCTCGTCCGTATACGGGCACTCGTCGGTCACGATCATCGTGGCGAAGCTGAACACGACGAGCCACAGGTCGCGGAAGTAGCAGTCCGCCTGGTGCGCGTCCATGCGGTAGATGCGCATGATCGACGGTCGGGCCAGGTCCTGAGAGAGCGACAGCGCCTCCATGGCACCGCCGCCCGTCTCGCCGGGCTTGGTCAGGAGCAGCAGCCGGTACAGCTCGGGCTCCTCCCGCGCAAAGCGGATGAAGCTCTGCCCGACCCCCAGGAAGGGAATCGGCGCGGTCAGCCCGTCCTCGATGTAGGCTTGGTAGCATTCCTTCGCGCGTTCGTACACGTCATGCCTGAGCTCGTCCATGGAGTCGTAGTGCGTGAAGATGGGCCTGGTCGAGACGCCGAGCTCGCGGGCGACCTCCCGTGCCGTCGCCGCATCGATGCCTCGCTCCCGCGTAATCCCAAACGCAGCCTCGATGACCTCGTCCCTCGTGACCTTGACACTTGGCGGCATGGCTTTCCCCTCACCTCGACCTGCTGTCCGCCATATGGTAACAGATGTTATGTAACGGGGCTGCACGGAGGGGACATTCCCCTCCGCACAACCCCTCGGTGCTACTTCTTTCTCAGCGTGACCGCAATCGTGTTGAGGTACTCAAGCGCACCGGCCTCGACGGCAGCACGGTCACCGCGGGCGTACTCGTTGTCGCAGGCGAGCCAATCCGCCCATGCCTCGGCCGTGCAGGCCATCTCGTGCATGTCGACGATCTCGGCGCCCCTGGCCTGCTCGAGGTTACGTCGCCACCAGCCCATGTCGTGCATGAACTCCAGCTGCTCGGGCGTCCAGGACGCAAGCAAACAGGCCGGCAGGTCGTCGTGGCAGTCACGCACCATGCCTGGAATGGAGAAAAGCAGCGTGCCGC
>CAMPCT010000265.1 GCA_946647055.1 uncultured Atopobium sp.
CCAGAGGTCGACGTATTCTCCGCCCTCAGCTCGCCCCTGCTTGGTGGTTGAGTTGTCTTTACCTCACAAACGCCAGGTAGAGTCAGCCCCGGTGAGACTGTGATCGCATGCGTGCCCTCGTCATGCTCCGCCCCGCCAACAAGCGTGGAACCAAGACCGCCTATCGCAGGCGCCTTGTCGCAGAGGGCTTCGTGCTGTTGCAACCCGAGGTCTTCATGCGCGTCTCCCTCACCCGAGCGGCGGTAGAGCACCTCCTGTCGTGCCTATACGTGGACGCCCCGCAGACAGGCGCTGTCTGCGTCCTCACCCACACGGAGCGGCAGTTCGCCTCCATGTGCTACCTCACCGGCGAGCCGGACCGGCAGGAGCGCCTCATAGGCGCCCGCACGCAGGTCGAGCTGTAGCGGCCCCTCCCCTAGCCCACGGTGAAGGCACGTGCGACGTCGCCGGCGACACGCCATGGCAGCGGACGCAGCGCGCGGTCGGCCTCCTTGATGAGCCTGCGGATGGGCAGGGCCTGCGGGCAGTGCGACTCGCACTTGCCACAGCCCACGCACTGGCGCGCAAAGGCCTTCTCCTTGCGCAGCGACACCGTCTGCCAGTACTCCTTGCGGCCCGCGCCCTTGCCCTCGGTGTACATCTGGTTGTAGCAGCGGAAGAGCGCCGGGATGTCCACGCCCTTGGGGCAGGGCATGCAGTAGCCGCAGCCCGTGCAGCCCACGCGGACGCGCTCGTTGATGGCCGCGACCACGCGCCCGATCAGGGCGAAGTCCTCGTCGGTGAGCTCCCCCACGTGCGCCTCGCTGGCCACGCGGCAGTTCTCCTCGACCATCGCGACCGAGTTCATGCCACTGAGCACGCAGGTGACGCCCGGCTGGTCCCAGAGCCACCTGAGGGCGAGCTCCGCCGGGCTCCAGCCGCGCGGGGACGCCTCGATTTCCGAGCGCGCCGACTGCGGCAGCAAATCGACCAGCTTGCCCCCGCGCAACGGCTCCATGATGACGACGGGAATGCCCCGCTCCGCCGCAGTCTCGAGGCCGAGCCTGCCCGCCTGGGTGTGCTCGTCGAGGTAGTTGTACTGGATCTGGCAGAAGTCCCAGTCGAAGGCGTCGAGCGTGGCGAGGAAGCCCTTGGTGCCACCGTGGTACGAGAAGCCCAGCTGCCCGATCTGTCCCGCGGCCTTGCGCTCGGCCACCCACTCCGCAAGGCCCAGGCCCTTGAGCTTCTCGACCTGCGCGGGGTCGGTGATCATGTGCATGAGGTAGTAGTCCACGTGGTCCGTGCGCAGGCGCGCGAGCTCCTCCTCGAAGATGCGGTCCATTTGCGCGCGCGAGCGCACGAGGTACTGCGGGAGCTTGGTGGCGATGCGCACCCGGTCGCGGATGCCGCACTCCTCGACGACACGTCCCACCAGCTCCTCGGAGCCCGGGTAGACGTAGGCGGTGTCGAGGTAGTTGACCCCCAGCTCGACGGCACGCATGAGCTCGTCCCTGGCCTTCTCGTAGTCGATGCCGGCCCCCTTGTGCGAGAAGCGCATGCACCCATAACCCAGGATCGAGATGGGCTCTCCCCGACGGTCGTTGCGGTACTGCATGGTCATCCCCTCCTAGAGAAGCTCGTCGAGCGTGGCGCCAAATGACGGCAGGAACTCGTCCACGAAGTCGCGGACCTCTGGGAGCTCCTGGGCCATCTCCTCGACCATGGCACGCGTCGAGACCTCGGCACTCTTGAACTCGCCGTTGCCAGAGCCTGCCTCCTCTATGCACTTGACCAGCGCCGATATCTTGTCGGCCGCCTTGAGCAGGCGCAGCAGGTAGGCGTCGTCCTCCGACGAGGCGGCAGGGCTCAGGACGTCCTCGTAGGCGTGGCGCAGGTCGTCTGGCAGGGAGTCGAGCAGGCTCTGCTTGGCCGCGGACTCGACCTCGTGGTAGGCGTCGGTGATGCGCGAGCTGTAGTACTTGACCGGCGTGGGCAGGTCGCCGGTGATGATCTCGGGCGCGTCGTGGTAGATGCCGAGCAGCGCCGCGCGGTTGGCATCGAGCGAGCGCCCGTGGCGCACGTTGCCGATGACGCAGAGCGCGTGCGCAATCATGGCCACCTCGAGCGAGTGCTCCGAGAGCGTGTCGGGGCGCGAGTTGCGCATGAGCGCCCAGCGGTCGATGTAGCGCATGCGCGAGAGGATGGCGAAGAAGTGCGTGTCTCGGTCCTGTGTCATGGTGTCTCCCTGGCTCGTCGTGATGTACGAATCGTAGCGCATGGGACAGACACAATCCCGCTGACCATGGAGGGACGATGGCGCTACAATGCCGACCGGCACAATTATGGCTGTGACTTGTTTGGGAGAGAGATGGGCGACGAGACCGAGAGGCATGACGGGGGCACGCCCTTTCTCGCCACGTCGGCGGGGCTCGTCATGCTTGCCGGCGCGCAGGGACTCGTCTGGGGCAGCGCCAGCCCCGTCGTCAAGCGCTGCTTCGAGGTCTTCTCGCTCAACGGCGCCCCCGTGGCCGACCTGCTGCTGTTCTGCGGCGTCCGCTTCATCCTCGCCGGCATGCTCGGCATCGCCGTCGGGAGCATGCGGCGCGGGCACGCCCTGGTGCCCAAGGGGGCCGTCTGGGGGCACGTCCTGCTCATCTCCCTCTTCCAGACCACGATCCAGTTCTCCCTCGACTACGTGGGACTCGCCCACACCACCGGCACCGCCGCCTCCATCATCGAGAGCGGTGCCGGCTTCTTCGCCATCCTCATCTCTGCGCTCGCCTTCCGCTACGAGAAGCTCACCTTGCGCAAGCTCTTGGGTGTCGCGGTGGGCTTTGCCGGCGTGCTGCTCATCAACCTGCAGGGCGCGGACCTCTCGGGAGGGTTCACGCTCACGGGCGAGGGCCTCATCCTGCTCTCGACCATCTCGGCGGGCATGACGCCCAGCCTCATGACGCGCTTCCTGCGCAAGGGCGACGACCAGTTCCTGCTCTCGGGCTGGCAGTTCCTGCTGGGCGGGGCGACCATCACCCTGGGCTCGCTTGCGGCGGGCGGCACCTGGCACACGGCCTCGACGCCCCTGGGCTACCTGGGCTTTCTCTACGTCGCAGGGGTGTCCACCATCGCGCTGACCATACAGGGGACGCTGCTCAAGTGGCACCCGGTCTCCAAGATCGCCGTCTTTGGCTTCCTCATGCCGGTCTTTGGCGTGATCCTCTCGGCGACCATGCTGGGCGAGGCGGCGACCGTCTCGTGGCCGCCGGTCCTCTGTGCCCTCGCGCTGGTCTGCGCGGGCATCGTGATCACCAACACCGCACCCTCGGAGGACTAGGCGGCGGCGTCCGCCTCCGACTGCTCGCCCTCGCCCTGGGTCTCGTCCTCGGCCTGGGTCTCGCCCTC
>CAMPCT010000266.1 GCA_946647055.1 uncultured Atopobium sp.
AGACGAGGCGCTCGATGTCGTCGCCGCCGATGCTGATGAGCTCCAGGCCGATGTCGATGGTGGGGGCGCCGTAGCCCTCGAGGGATGCTACCTCGATGGCCTTGGGGTCGGGGTCGGTGCCCACCCACGGCAGCTCCTCGGGATACTCCTTGAACAGGCGCTTATCCTGCGGATACCAGGGGTTGAGCCACTGCGAGTTCTGCTCGTAGCCGTTGTAGAGCCAGGGCGTGCCGATCTTGCCCTCGCGCACGAGGTCGAACATGTACTGCACGGCGGGCGCATAGCGGAAGGTGAGGCCCACCTTGGTCTTGAGACCCTTTGACTTGGCGAGGTCGGAGAGCTCCTTGACGCGGCGGTAGTCCGCGGCGACGGGCTTCTCCACCAGCACGTGCTTGCCGCACTCGATGGCCAGCGTGGTGAGCGGCTCATGCGACTCGCCATGCTCGTCGCGGGTGCACACATCGATCACGTCGAGGTCGTCGCGGCGCTCGGTGACCTCCGCGTCGGTGGAGATCTCTGCCACGCCGAACCTCTCGGCCGCGTCGCGCGCGAGCTCCTCGTCCTGATCGCAGATCACCACGAGGTCGCACAGATCGGAGCGCACCCAACCCGGGATATGCGCCCTCTTGGACCAGCGCCCTGCGCCGATGATGCCCACGCGAAGCTTCTCTGCCATTGCTCCTCCAATTCCTTCGGTTTCCAGCTGTTATATGGACCTATCCATTATCCTTCAGGCGCGCCTTCTCCTGCTCGAGATACCACTCGAAATGGTCCTCCAGCAGGTCGAGGGGGATCGCGCCGTATGCGAGGATCGCCTCGTGATAGCGCTTGATGTCGAACCCGTCGCCGAGCTCCTTCTCGGCGCGCTTGCGAAGGTTGACGAAGAAGCGGCTGCCCCACTTGTAGGCGAGCGCCTGGGCGGGCATGCCGCAGGTGTAGCGCACGAGCTCCGTGTGGATCTCGAGGTCGGTGAACATGGTGTGCTCGAGCAGGAAGTCGCGTGCTTGGTCGTACGTCCAGCCCAGGGCGTTGAGGCCCGTGTCGATGACCAGCCTGCAGCACAGGAAGCTGTCCCACGACAGACGTCCGTAGTCGTTGATCGGCTCGTAGAGCCCCAGCTCGCGGCCCATGCCGGAAGCATATTCCGCCCATCCGTCAGCATAGGCGGTGTTGTAGTGGTGATGGATGATGTCGGGCAGCGTATCGTCTTCCATGACCAGGTTCATCTGGTAGTGATGGCCCGGCAGCAGCTCGTGGTAGACGACGGCCTTCATGCGGATCTGGCAGCGCTTGTCGAGCTCGGCGGCGCTGTAGTAGTAGATGCCCTTGTCGTTCTCGCCGGGAACGGGCACATGGTAGAAGCCCCAGCTGGAGGTCTTCTCGTCGTCGATGGAGGTGCGGGCCACGCCGCAGTCGGCCTTGGGCATCTGCGAGAAGTACTTTCCCATGAGCGGGCGGATCTCGTCGAGCCAGCCGGTCATGCGCTCCTGCATCTCCTCGGGCGTCTTGAAGAGGTAGCGCGGGTCGGCCTGGATCTGGCGCATGACCTCCATGAAGCTGCCCTCGTAGCCCAGGCCGCGCGCGATCTCGAGCATCTCGGCCTCGGTTGCCGCCAGCTCCTCGTAGCCGCGCTTCTGGATGTTCTCGGGCGACTCGTTGCACGAGATGTAGGTGTCGATCTCGCGCGCATAGAGCTCCGCGCCGCCGGGATACTGCCCGATGCCGATGGCGGTGGGGGCGAGCTCGTAGTAATCGCCGCGGATATAGGCGATGAGCTTGTCGATGGACTCGACGAGCGCCTCATATCCCTGCTCGCAGCCCTCGAACTTGTTTGCGCGGGGCAGCTCCTTGCAGCAGGACGTAAGGGTCTCGAGCGAGAGGTCGCAGCACATCTTGGGCATGCGGATGTAGCGCGCAGCCTGGCCCTCGAGCTTGTTGTGCAGGAAGCCGACGAACGGGGCGAAGTCGTTCAGCACCTTGAGGTAGAGCGCTCGCTCCTCATCGGTTTCGGTGGGCAGCGCGACCATCTTCTCGAAGAGGGTGGGGATGACCCGGTAGATGTTGTTGAGGTCGAAGCGCTGCCACCAGTTGAGGTAGTTCTTGCGGATGTAGCCGCAGTAGTGGCCGAGGATCTTCAGGATCATCTCGTCCTCGTGCGACAGGCCGCCCTGCGCGAGAAGCGCGTTTACCTCGGCCTCGGTGCGGTCGGCCAGCTCGTAGTCGCTCTTGGCGCGCTCGAGCGAAAGGTCGGGGAACTCCCCGTTGGAGAAGTCCCATTTGACGATCATCACCTCGTTGTTCTCCACGGTGTTCGCGAAGAAGTCGTCCGCCATCTTTCTGATCTTGGGCGAGATGAGCATGGGTGCCTCCGATCCACGTAGGCCGAGCCGATGAATGGCCAAGCGGCTGTTCTATAAGCCGTTCCTCATGATAGGGCATCGGCAAAGACGTTAGTAAATGATTAACCAAACGGATGCCGAACGCAGCGATGGGTCGGGCGGAAGGAGGCTTTCCTAGATCAGGCCCAGGAAGGCGGCGCTGATACCGAACACGAAATGGATCAGCACGAGGCCCCAGATGGAGCGCTGCTTGCGGTACACCACGCCGAACACGCCCAGAAGCTCCGCGGCGCCCAGCATGAACCAAGGGCTGTAGTGCAGGTGAATCGCCGCGAACATGAGCGTTGAGATGGCGATGGCCACGGTCTCGCCCCGCTCGCCCGGTATGACGTGCGTCAGGCTCTCCTGCATGATGCCGCGCGAGAGGAACTCCTGCACGAGGGCGGTGAGGATGTATGCTGCGAAGCGCGAGAAGGGCACCCAAGAGGCATCGATGAACGCTTCGGGGTGCTTGATGGCGCTCGGCGCCACGTTCATGAGCAGCAGCTTGAGCCCGCACATCGCGATGACGATCACCACGCAGGCGATGCCGTCAACCTTGAGGTTGCGCGCGAGGTTGTTGGTGCCCAGGCCGAGGTCGGACAGCGTGAGCGAGGTGTTCATGAAGACGATGAAACCCAGGATGATTCCCAGCACCTCGAGGACGACGGTGAACCCGGCGGGCGGGAAGGGCTGCCCGAAGTAGTTCCAGAACGCATAGCAGAACACCACGATGCAGATGTAGGCGATGGAGGAGAGGAACACGAAGGCCGACTCGTTGCGCTTGCGCTCGAGCTCCACCTCGGCGGTGACGTCGGTGCAGGTCATGACGAGGAACGACTCGCCGTCCTCGTCGCTGACAAGCGAGCTGGTGACGAAGAACGCCAGCCGGTCGCCGTTTGGCGTGACGAACGGGCAACGCCCCTGATGGCGCTCGTCCTTGTCGCGCACCGCCTCGAGGAGCAGGTCGTAGAACTCGTCGTTCTC
>CAMPCT010000267.1 GCA_946647055.1 uncultured Atopobium sp.
GTCGCCTTGACGCCAACCTGCGAGACGTCGACGCCCAGGGCGCGTGCGAGGTTTGCGCGCATGGCGTCGCGGTGCGGGGAGAGCTTGGGCGCCTGGCAGTCGACGGTGCAGTCGCAGTCGACGAGCTCGAAGCCCTGCTCGCGCATGACGCGCGCCACGTGGGCGAGCAGGACGAGGGAGTCGGCGTCCTTGTAGGCGGGATCGGTGTCGGGGAAGAGCTTGCCGATGTCGCCCGCGCGCAGCGCGCCGAGGATGGCGTCGGCGAGGGCATGGGCGAGGACGTCAGCGTCGGAGTGCCCGAGAAGGCCCGTGGGATGCTCGATGTGGACGCCGCCCAGGATGAGCTCGCGTCCCTCGACGAGGCGGTGCACGTCATGGCCATGGCCGATACGCAGCATCAGAGCTCACCCCCACAGGCGGCGCGGCAGATCCTGCCCTCGAGGATGGCCTCGACGGGGGCCACGTCCTCGGGGACGGTCACCTTGAGGTTGTCGCGCGGGCTCTCGACCATGATGACGCGACCGCCCGCGTGCTCCATGAGCATGGCGTCGTCGGTGCCGGAGAAGCCGTCCTCGCGCGCACGGGCATAGGCCGCCCTGAGGGTCGAGAGCCTGAAGACCTGCGGGGTCTGGGCGACCCAGTACGACGAGCGGTCGGGGGTCGAGACCACCGTGTTGCCCTCGACCACCTTGAGCGTGTCGATGGCCGGATGCCCGCACACCGCACCGTCGACCGTCTCGTCCAGCGCCACCGCCTCGATGGCCGCCTGGATGGTGGCCGTGAGGACGAGCGGGCGGGCGCCATCATGGATGGCGACCAGCTCGATGCCGTCGGGCACGGCGGCGAGGCCCGACGCGCAGGACTCCTGGCGCGTGGGGCCGGCATCGGCGAAGAGGACCGGGGTCGTGAGGGGCAGCGGCTCCACCGCCAGCTCACGGAAGGTGTCCTGCTGCTCGCGCGGGCACACGATGACGATGCACTCGACGGCGGGGGTGTCGTCGAGCGCCAGGAGCGACCAGCAGATCATGGGGAGCCCGCAGAGCTCGAAGAGCTGCTTGCCGCCCCGGTTGCCAAAGCGCTCCCCGGAACCCCCCGCCGCGATGATGGCGCAGGCCCGAATGCCGCCCTCGGCGGGGAGGACGGCAGCGGGCGCGGTGCTTGTGAGCGGGGCGGTTGGGTTCATTCGCGGTTGTCCCTCATGCGATAGAGGCTGTCGGCGAGGATCGACGGGTTGTTGACGCCGATGCCGTCGAGGCGCTCGGGGTTCTCCTCCATGTCGTCGAGGAGCTCCTGGAGCGAGCCGTACTCGTCGACGATCTTGTCGGCCATGCCCTCGCGGACGACGGAGACGCGGCTGAGCGTGCGCAGGCCGAGCGGGACGACGACGCTGTCCTCGCGGTGCTGCTCGAGGCCGAGGGCCTCGCCCACCGTGGAGGGCGTGAGGGCGCGGCGCGACGCGAGGTCGGACAGGCGGGCGCGGATGGCGGCAGCCGCCTCGGGCGAGGAGTCGCGTGCGTAGTCGCGCACCATGAGCGTGTAGTCGCCGTCGATGTCGCCCACCGACTCGGAGCGCTGCATCTCGACGAGGGCGCCGTCGCGTCCCAGCTGGGCGATGAGGTCTCGCAGGCTGGTGTCGGTCTTGATGAGCAGCTCGAACTGCGAGAGGAGCTGGGTGATGTCGGCGAGGGTGACGTAGTTGTCCATCTCGAGCGAGGTGAGGCGCCCCAGGCCGCGGTCGAGCAGGGCGCGCGTGGTCTGGAGCGTGACCAGGAGCTGGTTTGCCGAGGTCAGAAGCTCGGCGACCGGACGCAGCTGGAAGGCCTTGCCGTCGACGTAGACCGTGACCACCTGACGGCGCTCGGAGACCGAGATGACCATGGCGTGGGTGAGCAGGCTCACGCGCGCGGCGGTGCGGTGGCGCATGCCCGTCTCGCTCGTGGGGAGGGACGGGTCGGGGTTGAGGTGGAAGTTGGCGCGCAGGATCTGCGTGAAGTCGCGGTCGATGACGACGGCGCCATCCATCTTGGACAGCTCGAAGAGCCTGTTGGCCGTGTAGGAGATGTTGAGCGGGAAGCCGTCGTTGCCGGCGGCGAGCACGGCCTCGGAGTCGCCCACGCAGATGAGGGCGCCCAGGCGGCCGGCGATGATCATGTCGAGGGCGTGGCGAAGGGCGGTGCCGGGGGCGGTGAGCCTGATCGCGTCCTCAAACGTGAGGGGAACCTCGCTATGTGCTGGCTTCGTCGTCTCGACGACGTTCGTATCGTCCATGGGCACCCCTCCTTCCTGCTCGTTTCGCACTCTTCAGGATACCATGAGTCAGCCGGTTGTTGGGAGTCTCCATGGGGGACAGGCACCAACGGCACGGTGGCCATTGGCGCCCGTCCCCCATGGAGACTCGGTCGTTCCTACTCTCCGGCAGCAGAGCCCCCCGCGGCGCCTATGCCGGCACCACGGCCGCCCGTTGCCGGGGCGCCTCCCGCCCAGCTGCCGCTCACGGAGGGCAGCTCGAGGTGGGTGCGCTCGGTCAGCTGCGGGATCTCGCCCGTGGTGACCTCGAAGGTGAGCTCGCCGTCCTTCTCCCCCACCAGGATGATGTCGCCGGCCTTCCACTCGCCCTGCAGCATGCGCTCGGCGAGCGGGTCCTCGACCATCGTCTGGATGGCGCGGCGCAGCGGGCGCGCGCCGTAGATGGGGTCGGTGCCCTCCTTGGCGATGAGGTCGCGGGCAGCGTCCGTGAACTCGATGGACATGCCCTGGGCGATCATGCGGTTGCGCAGGTCGACCACCATGAGGTCGACGATGGAGCGCAGCTGCTCCTTGGTGAGCGACTTGAAGGTCACGATCTCGTCGACGCGGTTGAGGAACTCGGGACGGAAGAGCTTCTTGAGCTCGGCGGTGACGCGGCTCTTGATCTCCTTGTCGGAGAGGCCGCCGTTGGCGGAGGAGCCAAAGCCCATGGGCGCGGTCACGGCGATCTCACGGGCACCGACGTTGCTCGTCATGATGACGACGGTGTTGGAGAAGTCGACCTTGCGGCCCTGGCCGTCGGTGAGGCGGCCCTCGTCCAGGATCTGCAGCAGGATGTTGAAGACGTCGGGGTGGGCCTTCTCGATCTCGTCGAAGAGCACCACGGAGTACGGCTTGCGACGCACCGCCTTGGTGAGCTCGCCGCCCTCGTCATAGCCCACGTATCCCGGAGGGGCGCCGACCAGCTTGGAGACCGCGAACTTCTCCATGAACTCGGACATGTCGAAGCTGATGAGGGCGTCCTCGCTGCCAAAGAGGAACTCGGCGAGCGACTTGGCCAGCTCGGTCTTGCCCACGCCCGAGGGGCCCAGGAAGATGAACGAGCC
>CAMPCT010000268.1 GCA_946647055.1 uncultured Atopobium sp.
GGCCTGCGCAACGCGCTCATCCCCATCATCACCATCGCCGGCACCCAGCTGGGCGACATCTTCACCGGCTCCATCCTGGTAGAGACCATCTTCGCCATGAACGGCATCGGCAGCCTCATGGTCAACTCGATCAACCAACGCGACCTGCCCCTCATCCAGGGCGGCGTCATGTACATCGCGTTCATCTGCGTGGTGGTCTACCTCGTCGTCGACATCCTCTATGCCGTCGTCGACCCACGCATCAGGCTCGGGGGAGGTGAGTAGCGATGGCATTGCTGACCAGTGACAAGAACGACAAGAAGGTCCAGGAGGCCGAGCGTGTGGCGCGCGATGCGGGCCAGGCAGCCGCTGCCACCAAGCGTTCCGCTGAGAGCTACTGGGCCGTGAGCTGGCGCATCTTCAAGAAGAACAAGCTTGGCATGGTGTGCCTCGCCATCGTCACGGCCCTCGTCTTCGTGGCGGTCTTCGCGCCCGTCATCGCCCCGTACGACCCCTACGCCCAGGACCTGCTCAACCGCCTCTCCAAGTCCTCGGCCGAGCACCTGCTGGGCACCGACGAGCTGGGCCGCGACATCCTCTCGCGCATCATCTACGGCTGCCGCATCTCGCTGTCGGTCGGCGTCATCTCACAGGCCATCGCGCTGCTCATCGGCTTCTTCTCGGGCGTCGTGGCCGGCTACTTCGGTGGCAAGGTCGACGCGGTGATCAGCTTCGTGATCCAGGTCTTCTCGAGCTTCCCGTTCCTGCTCTTCGCCATCGTCATCATGTTCGTGCTGGGACCCGGCCTCATCAACCTCTACGTGGCGCTGGGCCTGCTCATGTGGACCACCACCGCGCGCCTCGTGCGCGGTGACGTCATGCGCCTCAAGGGGTCCGAGTACATCCAGTCGTGCATGCTCTCGGGCGGCAGTTCCTGGCGCATCATCACCAAGCACCTGCTTCCCAACTGCGTCTCGACCCTCATCGTCACCTCGACGCTGGGCATCCCCAACGCAATCATGAGCGAGGCGAGCCTCTCGTTCCTGGGCCTGGGCGTCAACCCGCCCACCGCGAGCTGGGGCGCGATGATCTCGTCCAGCCAGGCGTACATCCAGGTCAACCCGCTCTACAGCATCGCGACCGGCATCGCGATCATCATCACGGTCATGGCATTCAACCTCTTGGGAGACGCGCTCCGTGACGCGCTCGACCCCAAGATGCGCAGCTAGGGGGGTACGGACATGGCAGACATCGACACCAGGGCCGACGCCGCGGCCGACAAGCCCCTCAACTCCTTCGACGCCTATGGCATGGGCGCGGCCGCCCGCAAGAACGAGGACGACCTCATCCTCGAGGTCAAAGACCTCTCCGTGACCCTCTTCACCGAGGACGGGCCGCTGCCGGCCCTCTCCGACGTGACGTTCCGCATGCGCCGTGCCGAGACGCTCGCCGTGGTGGGCGAGTCCGGTTGCGGCAAGTCAATGACGGCCCTCTCCATCATGGGCCTCTTGCCC
This sequence comes from uncultured Atopobium sp., assembly GCA_946647055.1. Next base: position 1,494 of record CAMPCT010000268.1, read on the forward strand.
CAGCCACCGGCGCGCATCGTGGGCGGCTCCATCGACTTCGAGGGCACCGACCTCGCCAAGCTCTCCAAGGACGAGATGCGCGCGTATCGCGGCAACAAGATCGGCATGATCTTCCAGGAGCCCATGACCTCGCTCAACCCGGTCATGCGCGCCGGCCACCAGATCCGCGAGGGCATCCTCAACCACAACCCCGGCATCTCGAAGGCCGAGGCCGACGCGCGCGCCCTCGAGATGATCAAGCTCGTGGGCATCCCCGCGCCCGAGAAGGTCTTCCAGAGCTACCCGCACGAGCTCTCGGGCGGCATGCGCCAGCGCATCATGATCGCCATCGCGCTTGCCTGCCAGCCGGCGATCCTCATCTGCGACGAGCCCACCACGGCCCTCGACGTGACCATCCAGGCGCAGATCCTGCAGCTCGTCGACCGCATGCGCCAGGAGCTCAAGACCTCGGTCCTGCTCATCACCCACGACATGGGCGTGGTCTCCGAGATGGCCGACTGGGTCCTGGTCATGTACACCGGCCACGTGGTCGAGTACAGCACGGCCTACGAGGTCTTCACCAACCCCAAGCACCCCTACACCCAGGGCCTCATTGCCTCCATCCCCGACGTGGGCGAGACGGTCTCCGAGGAGCTCTATGCCATCCCCGGCAACGTCCCCATGCTCTCGGACCTGCCCAGCGGCTGCCCCTTCAACCCGCGCTGCCCGCACGCCAAGGACATCTGCCGCACCATGCGGCCGCCCATGGAACCTGCCGACGGGGACGAGAACCACGTCGTCGCCTGCTGGATGTTCTCCGAAGATTGGGGTGAGTGACCATGGCCGAGCCCAAGCCCGCAGGAGACGTCATCCTCTCCGTGCGCAACCTCACCAAGCACTTCCCAATCAAGTCAGGCCTGCTCAAGCGCTCGATTGGCGCCGTGCATGCGGTCGAGGACGTGAGCTTTGACGTGCACCGTGGCGAGACCTTCTCCATCGTGGGAGAGTCCGGCTGCGGCAAGTCGACCACGGGCAAGTGCGTCCTGCGCCTCATCGAGCCCACGTCCGGCTCGGTCACGCTCGACGGCGAGGACTTCCTGGCGCTTTCCGGCCTGGACCTCACCAACGCGCGCCACAAGATGACGCTCATCTTCCAGGACCCGTACTCCTCGCTCAACCCGCGCATGACCGTCTCCGACATCATCGGCGAGCCCATCGACATCGCGGGGACCTACCCCACGCGCGAGGGGCGCGACGCCCGCGTCGAGGAAGTCATGCAGGCCGTCGGCCTCGACCTGGCGTTCAAGAACCGCTACCCGCACGAGTTCTCGGGCGGCCAGCGCCAGCGCATCGGCATCGCGCGCGCCATCGTCCTGGCGCCCGAGATCGTCATCTGCGACGAGCCGGTCTCGGCGCTCGACGTCTCGGTCCAGGCAAAGGTCATCAACCTCCTGCAGAAGCTCCAGGAGGAGATGGGCCTCTCGTACATCTTCATCAGCCACGACCTCTCGGTGGTCAAGCACATCTCCGACACGGTCATGGTCATGTACCTGGGTCACGAGATGGAGCTCGCCTCGAAGGAGGACCTCTACGGCAACCCGCTGCACCCCTACACCAAGGCCCTCCTCGACGTCGTCCCGCGCATCAGGACCGAGCGCATCCAGGACAAGCGGATCCTCGAGGGCGACGTGCCCAGCCCCACGCATCCGCCTGCGGGCTGCGTCTTCCACACGCGCTGCCCGTACGCGACCGAACGCTGCGCGTCCGAGGTCCCCACGAGCGTCGAGGTCACGCCCGGCCACTTCTGCGCCTGCCACCTCTACGCCTAGTAGGACGTCTCCCAAAGGGGAGTACCCCTTTCGAAAGGGGTACTCCCCTTTG
>CAMPCT010000269.1 GCA_946647055.1 uncultured Atopobium sp.
TGCGTGTGCTCGCGAGGTAAGGTTGCCTTGCAAAACAGTGTGCACTACTCGACCTGAGCCCCGACGTTTGCGCAGTTGGTGCAAAAGCCTAGGCCGAATAGTGTACACTATTGGACGTGCACTGATGAGTGATGACCTCGCTAGTTGGAAGCCTGCGCCATCAGGCACGAGACGACGATGACGCCAAAGATGTCGTCGGCGGACGAGCCACGCGAGAGGTCGTTCACGGGCTTCCTGAAGCCCTGCATGATGGGGCCATAGGCGTCTGCGCCGGCAAAGCGCTGGATTGCCTTGTAGAGGATGTTGCCCACGTTGAGGTCGGGCACCACCAGCACGTTCGCGCGGCCGCCCACGGCGCTCTCGCGGCCGATCTTCTTCTGCGCGACAGCTGGGACGATGGCGGCGTCCAGCTGCATCTCGCCGTCGACGAGCAGGTCGGGGTCCTTCTCGTGAGCGAGCTTCGTGGCCTCGATGACCTTCTTGGTCATCTCGCTCAGCGAGCTGCCCATGGTCGAGTACGAGAGCATGGCCACGCGCGGCACCCAGCCAAGAAGCGCCTGGGTGGTGTGTGCGCTCGTCACGGCGATCTCGGCAAGCTCGGAGCTCGACGGGTTCTCGAGCAGGCCACCGTCGGAAAGGGCGATGACGCTTCCCTCAGGCCCCTCGAAGCCGGGGACGTCCATGACGAAGAGGCTCGAGGCGGTCGAGATGCCCTCCTGGAGCCCAACCACTCCCGTTGCGGCGAGGGCGACCTCTGCGGTCGCATACGTGAGCCCGGCGACCATGGCATCGGCGAGACCTGCCCCAAGGTAGAGGGCCCCAAGGTAGAGGGGCGAGGAGGCAAGCCGGACGAGGCGCTTGGCCGAGAAGAGCGCCCCCGCCTCGTGGCAGGTTGCCGCGCACGTGGCCTTGAGCTCGTCGTCATCGGTGGGCAGGAGGGTGTAGAAGGTCTCCTCTATGCCGACCGCGCGTACGGCCTTCTCGATCTCGTCTGCACTCCCGAGGAAGACCGGCTGGCAGATACCCTCCTTTGCCGCCCTGTATGCGGCCTCTACTATCGCGCTCTCGCTGGACTCGGGAAAGATCACGCGTGTCCCCGCGTGACCCTCGAGCCTCTTGAGCATCCTTGTCATGGCACCGTCCATGGGTCAACCTCCCGTCTGAATTGCCTATGCGTGCGTCAGACGATAGGGGCGGCTGCGCTCAGACGCCATGACAGCAGGGGCCACTCTGTTCAACTTGAACAACCTGCGGCCACGCCGTTCAAGTTGAACACCAACGACCTCTCGAGTCGGTTTTTGCCTACCTCCCACCCCGTAGGATTCGAGTCGTCAGGAAGCACGGCAAAAACCAATGAAAGGAGCTCCACATGTTTGACGAGGTCGTTGATCTGCTCAAGGCCGCAGCCGTCCGTTCGATGAGGGTCGACCCCGCGTCGCTCACCCTCGAGACCAACCTGAAGGAGGAGTTCGACGCCAAGTCCGCGAACTTCGTCCAGATCATCGGTGAGCTCGAGGACGAGTACGAGGTCGAGATCGACTTCATGAAGTTCCGCGACGCAGGCACCATTGGCGCCCAGGCCACCTACGTGGCAGACATGCTCTAAGACCAACGAGAGAACGCAAGCAGAACAGGAGGCACGTCATGGCAAAGCAGCTGAGGGAGTTCGTCAAGCCCGCCGAGATGGAGATGATGAAGGACCAGTCCAAGTTTGACTACGAGCGCATCGTCGAGACCTTCAACGGCGAGGACGTCGAGGTCATCTACCGCAAGCCCAACCGCGACGCAAACGAGTACGTCGACCGCGACATCTCGGGCTGGGGCTACTATGCCCCGCTCAACCAGCGCACCTACGAGGAGATGGGCATCATCGTCATGCAGGACGTGGCGATTCCCCTGCGCGACGGCGCCATCATCTACGCCGACGTCTACCGTAGCGTCGATGACAAGGACAAGCAGGTCCCGGCCATCGTGTCCTGGGGCTTCTACGGCAAGCGCCCGGGCGACATCCCCAAGACCTGGCAGGTTCTGGGCGTTCCCCCCAAGACCATCTCCAAGATGGCCAAGTTCGAGTCTCCCGACCCCGCCTACTGGACCCGTCACGGCTATGCCGTCGTGAACGTCGACTGTCGCGGCGCCGGCAACTCCGAGGGTCACCTGCACGCCTGGGGCACCCAGGACGGCAAGGACGGCTACGACGCCATCGAGTGGATCGCCGCGCAGGACTGGTGCACCGGCAAGGTGGGCCTCTCCGGCAACTCCGCTGTCGCCATGTGCCAGTGGTTCATCGCGGCCGAGCGTCCGCCTCACCTGGCGTGCATCGCCCCGTGGGAGGGCAGCACCGACATCTACCGCCAGTTCGCCAACAAGGGCGGCGCCCCCATGGTCGGCTTCAACGAGTTCGTCTTCCGTGACGTCACCGGCGAGCGCGTCGAGGACCACATGCTGATGCTCAAGGAGCACCCGCTCATGGACGCCTATTGGGAGGATAAGGTCGCCAAGCTCGAGAACATCCGCATCCCGGTCTACATGACCGCCGGTTGGAGCCACCAGCTCCACATCACGGGCGCCTTCAACGCTTGGCAGCACATCAAGTCGCCCAAGAAGTGGATCCGCATGCACCGCGAGTTCGAGTGGGAGGACCTGGTCACCCCGTCCTCGATGCGCGACCTCAAGGAGTTCTTCGACCGCTACCTGCGCGAGATTCACAACGGTTGGGAGATCACCCCGCGCGTTCGCTTCGAGCTCCAGGACGCCTACGACAACGAGTACATCAAGAACCGCACCGAGCACGAGTTCCCCATTGCCCGCACCCAGTACACCAAGCTCTACCTGGACGCCGAGAGCAATGAGCTCTTCGAGAACCCCGTCGAGCAGGCCTCCTCGCTCACCTATGACGCCGAGACCGGCTACACCTACTTCGACTACGTCTTCCCCGAGGACACCGAGCTCACCGGTTACTTCAAGGCGCACATTTGGGTCGAGGCCAAGGATGCTGACGACCTGGACCTCGAGGTCTGCGTCATGAAGGCGAGCCCGGACGGCGAGTTCCTGCCCACCTACGTGTACCACGACTGGAAGTACTACGGCACCGCCGGCAACCTGCGTGCCTCCCTGCGCGAGCTCGACGAGAAGAAGTCCACCGACTTCCAGCCCCAGTACACCTACAAGACCGTCCAGAAGCTTTCTCCCGGCGAGATCGTGCCCCTGGACATCGAGATCACCCCGACCGCGAAGTTCTATCACAAGGGCGAGCGTCTGCGCGTGTTCCTGGCCAGCTGGCGTGCCATTGGCGGCATCGACATCTACGAGCGCGAGACCCTGACTGAAGGGCAGCACGTCATCCAC
>CAMPCT010000270.1 GCA_946647055.1 uncultured Atopobium sp.
GCGATGCGCGGGATGTCGTGGTTCTCGAGGTAGCGCAGCTTGTTGAAGCCGCGCGGGTAGGCGCTCTCCTGGAAGTCGAGCAGGTCGAGGTAGTGGGAGAGGGGAGCGTCGCCCGCCAGCCAGCGGTCGAACACGGTCTGCACGTCATAGGCGTACTCGATGTCGAAGGCGCGGTAGGCCTCGGCGTCGGTGGCGCTGTACAGGCCGCGCCGGCGCATCTCGGCACCAAACTCCCGGTGGACCGTCTCGGCCAGCCAGATGCACCCGGGACGGACCTCCTCGCACGCCGCGCGTGCCCGCTCCCAGAACTCGACGGGGACGAACGACGCCACGTCGCAGCGGAAGCCATCCACCAGCCGCGCCCAGCCCACGAGCGACTCGACCTGGTAGTCCCACAGGGCTTGGTCGCGCGTGTAGTCAAGGTCGATGATGTCGGTCCAGTCGCCCACATGGTTGCCGGGTTTGCCGTCCGGGCGCCGGTAGAACCACTCGGGGTGCGTCTCCCACAGCACGGAGTCGGGCGAGGTGTGGTTGTACACAACGTCGATCATGCACTTCATGCCCTGGTCGTGGATGGCGTCGACCAGCGCGCGGAAGTCATCCATGGTGCCGTACTCGGGGTTGACGGCGCGGTAGTCGCGGTTGGCGTACGGCGACCCCAGCGTGCCCTTGCGGGCGACCTCCCCGATGGGGTGGACGGGCATGAGCCAGATGGCGTCGACGCCCAGCGAGCGAATGCGCGGCAGGTCGGGGATGAGGGCGCGGAAGGTTCCCTCTGGCGTGTGGTTGCGCACGAAGACCGAGTAGATGACGGCCTGTTGCAGGCCCGTGTTGATGGCGTGTGACATGACGGCCCCCTGCTCTCGTCGGCAATGACCTCATGATAGCCATGCGCGTTCGCACCCCCGTGTGCCTGCCGTCTTGACCGCTTGCGGAACAATAGCGACCACTCGCCGCTGGTCATTTCGGAAACGTTTCCATAGGAAGATAGGATACGATACACCTAGTACTGGAAACGTTACCGGGAACGTTTTCAGCAACTAGAAGAATTAGCTTCAGGTACGTATCAGAGAGGAGGGGAGACATGGCGACCATCAAGGACGTCGCGGCCCGCTGCAACGTGGCCATCAGCACCGTCTCCCGTGTCCTCAACAACCACGCCGACGTGAGCGAGGAGACCCGCGCCAAGGTGCTCGAGGCCGTCCGAGCCCTCCACTACGTGCCCAACAGCAGCGCGCGCGACCTGGTGCTTCCCCAGACCGACTCCATCGGCCTCGTGGTCCGTGGTGCCGAGAACCCCTTCTTCACCCCGGTCATCCGCGCCATCGAGAGCAGCTGCGAGCAGGCCGGATACTCCATGGCCCTCCACCAGATCCCCGCCGGCGCCGACGAGGTGGCCGAGGGTGCGGCCCTCGTCATGTCCAAGCGCCTGAAGGGGCTCATCCTCCTGGGCGGCCGCTACGACTATACGCAGGAGGAGGTCTCTGCAATCGGCGTGCCCTTCGTCTGCTGCACCTACACGAACCACTTTGGCGACCTCGACCGCGCCGCGTTCTCGTCCGTCTCCATCGACGACAAGGGCGAGGCGACGCGTGCCGTGCGGATGCTGCTCGCCCATGGCCACACCAAGATCGCCATCCTGCTCGACAGCATCAACGACCGTTCCATCAGCGAGCGGCGCTACAAGGGCTACTGCGACGCGCTGGCAGAGGCGGGCATCGAGGTCGATCCCGACCTCGTCGTCGAGACGGGCAACTTCGAGATGGAGTCCGCCTATCGCGCCACTGCAGACCTGCTCGCCCGCAGGCACGACCTCACCGCCATCTTCGCCATCGCCGACACCATGGCAATCGCCACCCTCAAGGCCTTGCACGATGCCGACATCTCCGTGCCCAAGGACTGCTCGGTCATCGCCATCGACGGCATCGAGATGTCCAACTACACCGTCCCCACGCTCACCACGCTCTCCCAGCCCCAGGAAACCCTGGGCGAGGAGGCCGTGGCGATCCTGGTGGACGTGCTGCGCAACGGCGCGCCGACGCGCCACATTCGATTGGAGACCACCCTGCGGCCCGGAGGGACCGTGGGGAGTCGATAAGTTGGGTCTTGGCATCAAAAGGATGCGAAGAGAGACAGAAGGAGAGAACCCATGAGCAAGAACATCACGCGTAGGGCCTTCCTCGGCACCGCCGGCCTGGCTGCGGCCACCACCCTGGTCGCCTGCGGCGGCGGCAACGGTGGCGGTGGCGGCGAGGCTGGCGCCGGCTCCGTCTACTGGCTGAACTTCAAGCCCGAGCTCGACGAGACCGCCCAGGCTCTGGCCGCCAAGTACACCGAGGCCACGGGCGTGCCCGTGAAGGTCGTCACCGCCGCCTCCGGCACCTACCAGCAGACCCTCATCGCCGAGATGGACAAGTCCGAGGCCCCGACCCTCTTCATCATCGGCAACGCCGCCGGCGTCAAGGAGTGGGGCGACTACGCCCTCGACCTCTCCGGCACCGCCATCGAGTCCGAGCTCTCCACCGACGCCTACAACCTGTATGACGAGGCCGGCAAGCTCGTCTCCATGGGCTACTGCTACGAGTGCTACGGCATCGTCGCCAACGCCGACCTGATCGCCGCCGCCGGTCACGACATCGCCGAGATCACCAACTTCGAGACCCTCAAGGCCGTCGTCGAGGACATCCACGCCCGCGCCGGCGAGCTGGGCTTCGACGCCTTCGTCGCCACCGACATGGACGACTCCTCCAGCTGGCGCGTCACCGGCCACCTCGCCAACCTCGAGTACTACTACGAGGAGCAGGACAACGGTGACTTCACCTCCGAGACCTCCGAGATCACCGGCGCCTACATGGAGAACTACAAGAACCTCTACGACCTGATGATCAACAACTCCATCACCGAGCCCACCGCGCTGGCCACCGGCGGTCACGACCCCGCGACCCAGTTCACCAGCGGCCAGGCCTGCTTCTTCCTGACCGGCTCCTGGGACTACGCCAGCCTGTCCGAGGCCCAGCCCAACGTCAAGATGCTCCCGTACTACTGCGGCGTCGCCGGCGAGGAGAAGGCCGGCCTCAACTGCGGCACCGAGAACTGCTGGGCCGTCAACGCCAACGCCTCCGAGGAGAACCAGCAGGCCACGATCGACTTCATGGTCTGGCTCGTCAGCGACCCCGAGGCCTCCGCGGAGCTCGTCGGCCAGCTCGGCATCCTGCCCTACAAGAACGCCGCCGAGTCCACCAACGGCTTCCTGAACGACGCCGCCGCCTACACCGATGACGGCTGCTACGTCATGGACTGGGCCACCAACTACCAGCCCAACGTCGACCAGTACCGCGCCGCCCT
>CAMPCT010000271.1 GCA_946647055.1 uncultured Atopobium sp.
CCGCGCAGTACGAGGAGGGTACCGCGGCCTCCGGCATCGCCGTGCCCGCCGATCCGACGCGCCCGTCCGACGGCACCAATACGTATGCCTTTGCGGGCTGGTCGCCCTCGATAGCGGCCGTGACGGGCGACGCCACCTACACGGCGACTTACACTGCGACGCCCATACCCACGCGGTACACGGTGACTTTCGTGAACTGGGACGGCACCGTGCTCTCGACCGCGCAGTACGAGGAGGGTACCGCGGCCTCCGGCATCGCCGTGCCCGCCGATCCCACGCGGGCGGCGACCGCCACGCATACCTACACCTTCGCGGGCTGGGACCCACCGCTCGGTCCGGTCACAGCCGACGTCACCTACACGGCCACCTACACCGAGGAGCCCGTCACGTATGGGGCGCCGTCGATCGAGCTCGACCACTATCTTGATTACTGGGAAGACGCGGACGACTACTTCGTCACCCTCAAGGCCACGGTCACGCTGAACGACGTCGCGGGCGGCACCGGCCAGCTGAAGCTCATGTACAAGGACCCCGAGACGGGCGACTGGGAGCCGGTGCGGTTCTACGACGGAGAATTTGGGGATGCCATCCTGCAGCTGCACACCACGCAGGGTGGCACGAGCAGCCCGCTGACGCCCAGTGACCCGAACGCCCCGTACGACATCCCCGACGACGCCGAGGACCTCGACGTGGAGATTGTCAAGAACATCTCGATCTATTACGGTGGCGACTACGCTCCGCGCGTACGCGAGGTCGTGAAGCTCGTGTTCGACTACACGTTGCCCAATGGCGATACGGGATCGGTCGACGTCGATGAATTCTACCTGTACAACGACTGGTTCTTTGGCTGGGGCGATGGCTGGGTAGCCGACGCGACCGCAAAGACGCTCACGCTCACCTTCCCCTATGAGGTCGATCGCGGAGGACCGCTCGACTATGACAACATCTACTGGCACCCGCACCTGTACTGGCAGCCCGCAGACACCTATAGCTACGGAGCGACAGGCACCGAGCTCGACATGACGCCCGAGGTGACCTACTACGAGGAGGCCGACGGCACCGTCGTGGGCAAGATCGTGTACACGTTCGACACGCTCGTCCCCAATCGCGCGTACGACTTCGAGGCCCAGGTCATCTACAGCGATTACGGAGAGGACGATCCTGACCACTGGGACAACTGGGTGGTCTCCATCGACCGGGAAAAGATGGAGTTCCCCGAGTCTGCGGGCACGCATGCGGCGCCTCTGGCCCTCGAGCCTGGTCCTGGCGTGAGTCATTCGTATGGCGGCGACAGCGGGGACTACCACGTTGGCTTCATGATGATGAGCACGAACCTCAACGATGCGAAGGGTGGCAGGATCGCCCTGCGGATCGAGTACTACGACGAGGGCAGCGGCTCATGGGTCAGCCCAAGCTTCCTCTCCTACAACGACTGGCTGGAGAACGAGGCCAAGGAGTATCCCGAGAAGCAGCTGATCTACGATGCGCAGACCATCTGGTCGGTGACCGTGGGCACGGCTAACCCAGACGACCCGATCGACATCACGGACGCCACGACGCTGGACATCGAGGATCCCACCCAACTGTTCGATGTGGGTGACCACACTGCCGTCTATGCGGTGTTCATGTACCACTTCCCCGATGAGTACTGGCACGGCATCCGGGTGCCGTTGAGGACGGTCATGGACGTCGAGTACAGCGACGGTACCACCGAGACCGTCGCGAGCACGCCCTTCTACGTCTATGGCGGCAGCTTCATCGAGCCGAACGACGATTTTGGAACCAACGGCATGGCGGTCGACAAGGACAGCAAGACCTTCACCTTGGAGTACGTCTACGACACCGACGTCACGACGATCGATCCCGCCAACGTGAGATGGGTCGGTGACGACGAGGAGGTCGCGAACCTCAACCACCTGTACTACGCCGACGGCTACACCGGCCAGTGGCCTCCCAGGTCCGAGGATTGGGACGAGCTCGAGTACCTTGACATCAAGCCTACGGTCAGTGAGCGCGATGAGGGCGGAAAGCACTATGTGAGGCTCACCTTCGACCTCTCCGGTGCCCCCGCGGAGGTCTGGGCAAACCCGTATGGCACGTACCTCTTCTACTCGGGCACTGCGTACTACCAGGATGGGTCGGGCGATTACTCCGGCGTATGGGAGGCTCATCCCGACGAGGGCTACATCGGGGTCTATCAGTTCGTCGACTAGGCGACTACAGGCAAGGAGCGAGACATGAAGCAGGCGAAGAGCATCATCGGAATAGTCATCGCGATCGCCCTGATCGTGCTGCTGCTCAACCCACAGTGGCTGCCTATCTCGGGAGCGACGGCGCAGACCATGGGAGAGCTCAGGCTCGAGCACTTCCTCATCGAGCGCAGCGGCGCCATCACCATCGCGCACCTGCTCACGCTCGTGCTTGCCTGCGCCGTGGTGTGGCTCGTCTATACCATCGTCAAAATCATCCTCACCGCGCTGGGCGGCAGGAGCGACCATGCCGCTACGGTGACCATGCTCGTCACGAGCTCGCTCAAGTATCTCGCCGTTGCCGTCGCGATCGTCTGGAGCCTCTCCATCCTTGGCGTCAACGCCACGGCAGTGCTCGCCAGCGTCGGCATCATCGGCCTCATCCTGGGCTTCGGTTGCCAGAGCCTGATCGAGGACATCGTCACCGGCCTCTTCGTCATCTTCGAGCGGCAGTATGAGATTGGCGACATCATCATCCTCGACGACTTCCGCGGCACCGTGAAGAGCATCGGGGTGCGAACCACTACCATTGAGGATCCGGGCGGAAACCTCAAGGTCGTGAACAACTCCGAGATTCGCAAGTTCCAGAACCGCTCGCGCAGCAACTCCCTTGCATCCTGCGAGGTGTCTGTGGCCTACGATACCAACATCCCACGCATGGAGGCCATCCTCGCCGATGCCTTCCCCAAGATGTATGCCGAGCACGGCGACCTGTACCTAGCACCCCCGCGCTACCTGGGCATCGACTCGCTCGGGGACAGCGGCATCAACCTCAAGATCGTCGTGGACACCCCTGAGCCCAAGATCTTCGCCGCCAAGCGCCAGCTCAACCGCGACGTGCGCATCCTCTTCGACGAGACGGGCATCGAGATCCCGTTCCCGCAGGTGGTCGTGCACAACGGCTAGGGCTGGGCGAGGCTCCCCCTCCCAATCTAACCGAAACGTTACGAGGCGCGCCATGCGCGCCTCGTGTGCCTACAATGGACTCGGAGTTAAGAGATTGGAGCCAAGCATGAGTGTCAACCAGGCAAGCTATGCCTACGGCGCGGCCAAGTCCGCCATCCGAGAGATTGCCGGCTACGGTG
>CAMPCT010000272.1 GCA_946647055.1 uncultured Atopobium sp.
ACGAGCACACGACGAGCTTCGTCCATGCGGTCTGCGAGGACATGTCCCGGTAAGGGCAATGGCGCGCGGGCTCCCTACCGTATCGCATAGGGGCCATCGGTGCCATGCGGGCAGCCAACACGCCAGGCACCCGGGTGCTAAGATGCTGGACGCCACGAAGTTAGATTTATCAAACTATCTGAGAGGGGCGCCCATGGACAGGCGCACGAACAAGCTGCTGAGAGGCCGAAAGTATGACACGCTGAAGGCCCGCTTGGCCAATCGCCTGGGCGCGGACGGCGAGACAGACCTCTGGGCGCGTGCCGAGCACAGGCTGGACGGCATGCTTGCCCAGTTCAGCTCGCTCCCCAAGGGCGAACGGCCGCAGGTAGAGGGGTTCGTGCTACCCACCTGTGCCCTCTACTTCGAGCTGACCGAGGCCCTCGGCAAGGACGAGGCCTTCCGACTGTTGGACGACTTCATGGCCGAATACTCCTCCAACGCGTCCAAGGCTTTCAGAGTCATCGTGGCGCTTCCGGGCGGGCGCGGGTTCTTCATGCGCGTCTTTGGCAAGGTGCTCGGCCTGGCGTTCGGCAAGGAACAAGGCTATGTGAACGACATGTACGAATGCACGCCCGAGCGCATTGCCTACGACGTGCTTGCGTGTCCGTACCATCGGGTCTTTGGCCAGCTTGGCGCACCCGAGCTCTGCCAGCTCTTCTGCCGCAACGACGAGGTCTGCTACGGTCACCTCGACGGCATACGCTTCGTGCGCACGGGCACGCTGGCCAAGGGGGCCGACCGCTGCGACTTCCGCATCGAGCGGGTGTAGGAGGTGGAGGCTGGGCGGTGCCCACTTTAGGGGGTCAGCCCCCTCGTGTCCCGCTAGTTGGCAAGTGCCAGCTCGATCTGTTCACGAGTGATGGCGCCCTCGCGCAGGACGCGGGGCGTCCCGTGCGCGCAGTCGACGATGGTGGAGGCCACACCCACCGGCGCGGGACCAGCATCGAGCACGAGGTCCGCCGCCTCGGCGATTCCTGGCTCGACGTTCGCGCCCGAGGTCGCCGCGGCCAGCCCGTGCGTGTTGGCGCTGGTCACGGCCAGAGGCATGCCACAGCCGCGCGCGACCTCACGAACGAGGTTGGAGTCTGGCATGCGCAGGGCGATGGTTCCGGGCCCGCCGTCCGAACCGGACAGCACGTATTCCGCCGGGACCACGTCCGCAGCAACCACCACCAGCGTGAGCGCCCCCGGCCAGAACGCCGCCGCGAGCCTGCGCGCAGACGCGGGGACGTCGCGGCTGTAGCGGACCAGGGCCTCCTCGTCCGCGACGAGCCACGGCAGCGTCTGGGAGCGGTCACGATGCTTGATGTCGAAGACGCGCCACAGGGCTGGGTTTGCCGGTGACGCCAGACAGCCGATGCCATAGACGGAGTCTGTGGGCATGACGAGCACGCCCTCCCCCACCAGCACGTCGCAGGCGCGGTCAACGGCGTCGCGCGCGGGACGGTTCTGGTCGACGGTGATGATGTTTGCCATGCTTCTCTCCTGAACGCTCGAAAGTGCCCGGGTGACGCCTATTCGCTCGCGACCAGCTCGTCGTCGAGGGTAGGGACGAGGCCACACAGGTAGACGCTGCCACGGCTGTGATCGTACTCGTAGATGAGATCATTGGAGCCCACGAGGAGCTTGTACGCCTTGGCGCCCTTGACCGCCTGGGGCGTGAGCTCGTGGCTCTCGTCCTGCAGCCATTCCAGGTCGATGAGCCTCCCCACGTGGGGGTTCCGGGCGATGGCGCAGATGGCCGCGTCAAGGTCTGCCTGGTCGACCCCCAACTCCTGGCAACGATAGGTGAACTCGCTCGTGAGCAGGACGGGGACTCCCTCCCCCGGTTCGAGGCCATAGGGAACGACGCGCTCATGGCGGATTTCCCAGAGCGCATTCTCGAGCGCTGCCTCGACCACGACCCGCCAGCGGGCGTGCCTGCGTACGCGCTCGACCATGCCGTCGTACACCTCGACTGAGAAGAACGCGTACTCGGGCCGCCCGTGCTCGGTGACATAGACGACGCCCTCGTCGGCCAGCTCCTTGACCTCGCGCAATCGCATCTTGAGCTGGGTTGACGTGACGTAGGTGCCATCGGGCAGCAGCCGGCTCTCTGTCATGGCAGGCCCCCTAACGTTGCCTCATGCGAGCTCGGACGAGCTCAGCAGGTCGTAGACGTACACGGTGTCTCTCAGGCGGTCGTACTCATAGATGATGCTGTATGCCCCCGCAACGACCCGCAGGGCCTCAGGTCCGTAGGATCGCCTCATATAGCTGGGCAGGAGCGATGACCCCACACCGGGAAAGCTGGCGATAAGGCGGAGCTTCTCGTCTATAAGCGCAATTCGGCGAGGTGACCTGACTTCTTCTCGCTTCTCATGAAACTGTTGAGCGAAGACAATGGTGGCCATCTTCTGCGCCTAGGAGTACGCTCCAAAGTCCTTCAGGGACTCAAGACCGACCGTAAACTCCCCCCTGGCGATTTGCCCACGACCGCGACGAACGCTCTCCGCGACCCGGGCCGCGTACGCCTCGCCCTTGCCTACCTGGACCAACATGCGCTCAAGCTCATCGACTGCGACGAAGCCATAGAGCTTGGAGTCGTTGTCGGTGATGAGGGTGGCCTCCCTTTGCGCCGCGTCCTTGACCTCGCGCTGGTTCGAGCGCAGGGCCGTGGAGGGGAACGCCTTGGGGAAGCCCGTTATCATGGGTACTCCTTTTGGTACGTTATTCTGTACCAAGTATTGTACCTCAATGAGCCCGGAAAACAAGGCTTGTCAGTTCTCCCTCACGGCAAGAAGGACACGTGGCCGATGCGTGAGGTCCTCGCGCACCTCGACACGTGACCAGCCGCCCTGCTCGCGCACGAGCGAGGCCGCCTGGTCGAGCGACTCCTCGAAGAGCTCGACGGCCAGGGCACCACCCGGCCTGAGCGCCGTGGGTGCCAGCTCGAGGATGCGTCGGAAGAGGTCGAGACCATCCGCGCCGCCATCGAGCGCCAGGTGCGGCTCGAAGTCGCGGACCTCGGAGGGGACCTGCTCGGCCAGCACCGCACTGGGGATGTAGGGCGGGTTGCTCACGAGCAGGTCGAAGCGACCCATGAGCTCGGGGTCGACGCCCGCCGCGAGGTCGCATTCCAGCACGTCGACGACGTCCCCGAGCGAGAGCGCATCACGGTTGCGCGTAGCGAGGGCGACGGCCGCAGGTGACAGGTCGGTCGAGACCACGTGCGCACCCGGACGCTCGCTCGCGATGGAGAGCGCGATGCAGCCCGTGCCCGTGCAGGGCTCGAGCACCAGGG
>CAMPCT010000273.1 GCA_946647055.1 uncultured Atopobium sp.
CTTGCCCATGAAGGCGAGCTTCTTGCGGGCGACGTCGTAGTCGACCTCCTCGGGCACGTCCATGAGCATCTCGTCGAAGGTGCCCTCGTGTTCGACCAGGTACTTGGCGGAGAGGGCCTGGATGGCGAAGGACATGTCCATGATCTCTGCCGGGTGGCCGTCACCGCAGGCGAGGTTCACGAGCCTGCCCTCGCCGAGCACGTAGATCCAGTTGCCGTTCTCCAGCTTGTAGCCCGTGATGTTCGCGCGCATCTCGCGGCTCTCCACGGCCATGGCGCGCAGGCCCGCCATGTCGACCTCGCAGTCGAAGTGGCCGGCGTTGCAGCAGATGGCGCCGTCGTGCATGGCGAGGAAGTCCTCCTCGTCGATGACCTTCTCGCAGCCGGTGACGGTCACGAAGAAGTCGCCCAGGGGCGCGGCCTCGATCATGGGCATGACGTCGAAGCCGTCCATGATGGCCTCGATGGCCTTGACCGGGTCGATCTCGGTGACGATGACGCGGGCGCCCAGGCCCTTGGCGCGCATGGCCACGCCCTTGCCGCACCAGCCATAGCCGGCGACGACGGCGATCTTGCCGGCGACAACGAGGTTGGTGGTGCGGTTGATGCCGTCCCACACGCTCTGGCCGGTGCCGTAGCGGTTGTCGAAGAAGTGCTTCATCATGGCGTTGTTGACGCGGACCATCGGGAAGCGCAGCTTGCCCTCGCGGTTCATGGCCTCCAGGCGGATGATGCCCGTGGTGGTCTCCTCGCAGCCGCCGATGATGTTGTCGATGAGCTCGGGGAAGTGCGTGTGGACGCGGTGCACCAGGTCGCCGCCGTCATCGATGATGATGTTGGGACCAGCAGAGAGCACCGCATCGATGCAGCGGTCGTAGTCCTCGGCCGAGATGTTGTGCCAGGCGTGGACCTCGAGCCCCTCGGAGACGAGCGCGGCGGCCACGTCGTCCTGCGTGGAGAGGGGGTTCGAACCGGTGACGTACATCTCGGCACCACCTGCGGCAAGCACCTCACAGAGGTATGCGGTCTTGGCCTCGAGGTGGATGGACAGGGCGATCTTCTTGCCCGCGAACGGCTTGGTCTGGGAGAACTCCTCCTTCAGCATGGAGAGCAGTGGGCAGTTGCGCCGCACCCAC
The DNA here is from genome assembly GCA_946647055.1 of uncultured Atopobium sp. The sequence continues at coordinate 1,136 of CAMPCT010000273.1, forward strand.
TCGATCTTGCGCATGCCGCTCTCGGCCAGATTGATGTCCCTGATCTCGCTTGCCATTGAAATGCTCCAATCCTTGATGCGGACACGCCGCGATGATGTGCGGGAACCAGTCTAGACCATCTGCGAGAGTCCGAGCCTCTCGCAGATGCGCGCGATTTCATGACGCACGCGTTCCTCATCGATGGTGAGAAGCTCGCGGCCACGCATGACCACCTTGCCGTCGATGATGACGGTGTCGACCTCGGACCCGTTGGCCGAGTAGGAGAGGGCCGCCACGGGGTTGTTGAGGGGCGTGAGCGACGGCGCGTCCAGGTCGAGAAGGGCTAGGTCGGCCTTCTTGCCCACCTCGATCGAGCCGGTGTCGAGTCCCAGTGCCTTCGCGCCGTTGCGCGTTGCCATGGCGAGCACCTCGTCCGCAGAGACGCACTGCGGCGTGTCGTGCGTGCCCTTGTGGATGAGGGCGAGCAGGCCCATCTCGCGGAACATGTTCTGTGCGTTGTTGGAGGCAGCGCCGTCGGTGCCCAGGCACACGTTGACACCGGCGGCCATGAGCTCCGGCACGGGCGCGAAGCCGTTGCCCAGCTTCATGTTGGAGGCGGGGTTGGTGACCACGCTCACGTTGTAACGGCTGAGGATGGCGCGGTCGGACTCGCTCACGCGGATGCAGTGGGCGGCGATGGTGGGCATCTCGAAGATGCCTGCGTCACGGACGTACTCAACCGGCGTGCAGCCGTGGTCGCGCAGCATGTTGTCGCTCTCGACCTGCCCCTCGGCGATGTGGATGTGGATGCCCATGCCCTCGCGCCTTGCCACCTCGGCAACGCCGCGCAGGTAGTCGGGCCCACAGCTGTAGGGGGCATGCGGCCCCAGGCGGAAGGTCAGGCGGTCGCAGTCCGCAAAGGCATCGCGCTCGCTGAGCGCCTCGCGAATGCGGCGCTCCCCGAGGTCGTACTCGTTGCCCACCAGTCCACGGCAGATCACGGCGCGCATGCCAGACTCGACCACGGCGCGGGTGGTCTGGCCGATGTGCATCTGCTGGTCGTTGAAGCAGGTGGTGCCGCTCTTGATCATCTCGACCTGGCCGAGCAGCGACCCCCAGTACGAGTCCTCCGGCACGAGACGGTCCTCGATGGGTTCGATGGTGCCAAAGAGCCAGTCGGTGAACGAGAGGTCGTCGGCCACGTTGCGCATCATCGACATGTAGGTGTGGGTGTGCGCGTTGATGAGGCCGGGGATGGTGAGGAGTCGCGAGCCGTCGATGGTCTCGGTGGCGGCGAAGCCCTCCGGTGCCGCGTCGATGCCTGCGATGACGCTGCCCTCGACGTAGATGTCATGGCGTCCGGCAGCGTGGCCTTCGCCATCGGGAAGAATCGCAAGCGTGTTGCTGATGAGCATGCCCATGGTGGCTTCCTCTCTGTTTGGTTGACAGAAGCATGATGACAGGTTCGGCGTGTAACCGGCACTGACTTCTGCGACCGTACGAGAACCCCATGCGAGGGAGCCTTGTGAAAAGGTGTAGATGCGCGGTTTCCCATGGTGGCGACGCTCAATTGGGCTACACTTCACGCGTCTATGCCCCCGCATCGGTTGCGGGGAAAGGAGAGAAAGGGTATTCCAATGGACTTCACTAGGCGCCAGGTTCTCAAGCTCGGTACCGTCGGCGGCATGGGCCTCTTCCTTGCTGCGTGCGGCGGCTCCTCTGATGGCGGCGACGCCGCCGCTCCCGAGGCCGAGGCCACGGGCGACGTCAAGGAGCTCACCTTCGAGCCTGGCAAGCTGACCGTCGCGACCGGCAACCCCGCGTGGGAGCCCTGGGTCATGAACGACTCCCCCGAGTCCGGCGAGGGCTTCGAGGCCGCGCTCATCTACGCGCTCGCCGAGAAGATGGGCTTCGCCGCCGAGGACGTCGTGTGGACCCGCACCGAGTTCGACGAGGCCTTCGCCCCCGGCGAGCACGACTGGGACATGAACATCCAGCAGGTCTCCATCAACGAGGACCGCGCCAAGGCCATCGACTTCTCGCCTGCGTACTTCCGTCCCACCCAGGCCGTGATCGTCAAGGCTGACAGCCCGTATGCCAGCGCCACCTCCTGCGCCGACCTCAAGGACGCCGTGTTCGCCGTCATGATGGGCACCACCGCCATCGACTACGTCAAGGACATCATCAAGG
>CAMPCT010000274.1 GCA_946647055.1 uncultured Atopobium sp.
GGAGCCGTACCGGGTACAGCTCGGGAAGTCGGAGCCGTACCGCGCCATGGCGCCGCCGCGGGCCCCCTCCGGCCGGGTACGGCTCGGAAAAGCGGAGCCGTACCGGGTACAGCTCGGAAAGTCGGAGCCGTACCGCGCCGTGTCGAGCGCCGCGGGCTCCCTCACGACCTATGAGCGAGCCATGCCAACAGCTCGTCTCGGCTGTTGCGCAGCCGTCCACCCACGACCTCGTGCAGGCACTGGGCGAGGACCTCGCCCACCCAGGGACCCGGCCTGAGCCCCACCCGTTCGATGACGTCGCGGCCCGAGATGGCGAGGTCGCTCGTGCGGAAGGCGGCCTGCTGGGCGAGCGTATCGCGCAGGACGGACTCGAAGCGGTCGAGCTCGACCGCGAAGCCCCGATACCTCGGCGCCTTCCCAAAGGCGTCGGCGCGCTTGAGGACCAGCAGCTCGAAGGCGAGGCCCCGTGCCTGGCCGGGGCAGGCGGAGTCGAGGTCGGCAAGCATGCGCAGCATCGAGCGGTGGTCTGCACGGTACGGGCGGTCGTGGAGGCGTACGAGGGCGGTGGCGGGGCGTTCCAGCGAGTTGGGCAGCGCGAGCCTCCTGAGCACGTGGTGCGCCATCTTGGCTCCGACGGCGGGATGGCTGTAGAAGTGCCCCTTGCCCCCGTCGTCGATCGTGAGGGTGTGGGGCTTGCCGATGTCGTGCAGGAAGGCCGCCCAGCGCAGGTGTGGCGAGGCGACGCCCCCCGAGAACGCCTCGACGCCAGCGACCACCTGCGTGGTGTGCCCGTAGACGTCAAAGCAGTGGTAGGGGCTGTGCTGGTCGAAGCCCACCATGGGCGCCATCTCGGGAATTACCTCGACCATCACCTCGGGGCAAGCCGACATGGCCCAGGCGAGCCGGCCCGAGCGCACGATGCCATCCATCTCGTGCCCGATGCGCTCGCGCGAGACGTGCGACAGGCTGTCGGCGCCAGCCGTGAGCGCGGCGTGCGTGGCCCCCTCGATTGCGAATCCCAGGCGGCAGGCGAAGCGAACCGCGCGCAGGATGCGCAGGGCGTCCTCGTGGAAGCGCCGCTCGGGGTCGCCCACGGCGCGAACGAGTCCCAGCTCGAGGTCGTGCTGTCCGCCGAAGGGATCGAAGAGGCCGCGGTCGGGGTGGTAGGCCATGGCGTTGATGGTGAAGTCGCGGCGCGCGAGGTCGTCCTCGACGGACGTGACGAAGCGCACCTCGTCGGGGTGGCGCTGGTCGGAGTAGGATCCCTCGACGCGATAGGTGGTCACCTCGACGGGCTTGCCCTCCACCACGGCCGTGATGGTGCCGTGCTTGGTGCCCGTCTCGTGGACCTCGATGCCAGCGGCGCGCAGGATGCGCGCACCTTCCTCCCATCGGGCGCTGCAGGCGACGTCGACGTCGTGCGAGGGACCGCCGCGCAGGGCGTCGCGCACCCAGCCCCCCACGACCCAGGCCTCATGGCCCGCCGACTCGAGGGCATCGATGACGCGCAGGGCGTAGGTGGGAACGGGCGGCATGGTGGCATTGTGTGCGATAGCCTGTGTCATGCCACCCCCTCCCGCAAGGTCCCTTCAGCAAGTATAACGTCCCTAGGGCTGCCTGGCTCCCATCCAACAGTGTGCACAATTCGACCTAAGCTTTTGCGAATCCTGCGGAAACGCGAATCGTTAGGTCGAGTAGTGCACACTATTGTGCGCAACCCCCACAGCTCGCACAGGCGGTCGCGGCGGAAGGCGCGGTGGCGAGGCCTCCCAGCGCCGTCTCGCGCAGGGTCGAGGGCAGCGACTCGCCCACGCGGCGCATGGCGTCGACGACCTCGTCGAAGGGAAGCGGGCTCGTCACGCCGGAGAGGGCGAGCTGGGCGCCCACCAGCGCGTTGGCCACGCCGGAGGCGTTGCGGATCTGGCAGGGGTACTCCACAAGCCCGCGCACGGGGTCGCACACCAGGCCCAGCATGTTGGCGATGGTGGTCGAGGCTGCGTCGAGGCAGGTCTTGGGGCTGCCACCCAGCATCTCGACGATGCCGGCCGCGGCCATGGCGGCCGCGGTGCCCACCTCTGCCTGGCAGCCGCCCTCGGCCCCCGCGACGCTCGCGTTCTCGGCGACGAGCGCTCCCACGGCCGCGGCGGTCCACAGGCCCTTGACCAGGCACGCGTCATCCAGGCCCAGGGCGTCGGCAACGGCGACGAGGGCGCCTGGCACAACGCCCGCCGACCCCGCGGTGGGGGCGGCCACGATCACGCCCATGTTGGCGGAGCGCTCGAGCACGGCCATCGCATAGGCGGTCGCCGTGGTGAGCGTGGTGCCCAGCAGCCGTCCCGCCATGTCTGCGTCATAGGTCGCCACCGCGCGTGCCTGCCCGTCGAGCAGCCCGCCCAGCGAGCGCTCGGGTCGTTCGATGGTGGCTGTGACCTCGTGCCGCATGGCATCGCCGACCAGGCCCATGAGGCCGTCGACGTCCTCGCCCGGACGCAGCTCCTCCTCGCGGCCCAGCATGACCCCCGCGATGCCGCAGCCCTGCCGCTCGCAGGTGGCGAGAAGCTCCGCCCCGCTCGAGAAGGGCGCGGAGAGCTCGACGTTGTCGGCGGCGATCGCCGCCCCGGGAATCTGCACCACGGTGACGTACTCGACGTTCGTCGCATGCCCCAGGCTCTCGGCGAGCCACCCGGGAATCTCGCCGTCGATCTCGAAGACGCTGTAGGCGTTGCCGCCCTTGGCGCGGCGGAACGTGCTCATGGTGGCGATGTTGGCACCGGCGGCCGAGACCATCGCGGTGAGCGACGCCAGCACGCCGGGTCGGTCGAGGTGCGCCACGAAGAGGGTGGGGTAGTCGCCGGTGAGGGTGAGCGGCACGTCGTTCACGCGGCTCAGGCGCACGCGTGCCCCGCCCAGCGACTCACCGCGCAGCTTGACGGTGCGTCCGCCGGTCTCCATGAGGATGTCGACGGTGTTGGGATGGTCGGCCACGCCATCCTCGCCCAGCTCGAAGCTCCAGTCGAGGCCCACCTCGCGCGCGAGCTCGAAGGCGTCACGAACCCGCTCGTCGTCGGTCGTGAGGCCGATCATCCCCCCGACGAGGGCGCGGTCGGTGCCATGCCCCCGGTAGGTGCGGGCGAACGAGTTGTAGAGCGTGAAGGTGACGCGGTCGGGCAGCCCGCTGCAGAAGCTGCGGGCGACCGACGCGATGCGCAGGGCCCCTGCGGTATGCGAGCTGGACGGACCCACCATGATGGGGCCGAGGATGTCGAACGCGGACGAGGTCATCATGGGTGGCTGC
>CAMPCT010000275.1 GCA_946647055.1 uncultured Atopobium sp.
GAGAGCGTGGACATGCTCGCCGAGAGCACCAGCACGATGACCAGGCCGATGAGCAGGTCGGGCAGGGTCGAGAGCATGGAGGGGACGATCGAGTCGTACACGGGCGCGCCCGTGGTGGGGTTGAAGGCGATCTGGTCGGCGTAGAGGCGTCCGAAGCCACCCAGGAAGTAGCTGCCGCCGGCGACGATGACGGCGAAGAACGTCGAGATGATGGCGCCTTGGCGCACGGCCTCGTCGCTCTTGATGGCATAGAACTTGCCCACCATCTGCGGCAGGCCCCAGGTGCCCAGCGACGTGAGGATGACCACGCCGAGGAGGTTGAGCGGGTCGGGGCCGAGGAAGGATGCCAGGGGTCCGGCCATGGGCGAGCCCTCGACCTCGATCTGCGAGAGCGACGTGTAGGCCTGCATGAAGCCACCGTTGTCGGAGAGGACCGCCCCGATGATGGCGATGATGCCGGCAAGCATGATCATGCCCTGGACGAAGTCGTTCACGACGGTGGCCATGTAGCCTCCCAGCACCACGTAGATGCAGGTGACGACGGCCATGCCGATGATGCAGATGGTGTAGTCGATGCCAAAGGCCATCTCGAAGAGGCGCGAGAGGCCGTTGTAGACGGAGGCGGTGTAGGGGATGAGGAAGACGAAGATGATGGCGGAGGAGACCACGCGCAGGGCCTCGCTGCCGTAGCGCGAGCCAAAGAACTGCGGCATGGTGGCGCTGCCCAGGCGATGCGTCATGCGGCGGGTGCGCTGGCCCAGCACGACCCATGCGAGAAGGCTGCCGATGAAGGCGTTGCCCACGCCGATCCACGTTGCCGACATGCCGTACTTCCAACCGAACTGGCCCGCATAGCCCACGAAGATGACGGCGGAGAAATAGCTCGTGCCAAAGGCGAAGGCGGAGAGCCACGGGCCGACGTTGCGACCGCCGAGGACGAAGCCCTCGACGCTGCCCGCGGAGTTGCGGGTCTTGAGGCCGATGAACACGACGGCCCCAATGAAGACGAGCATCATGAGGATCTTGGCAAACATGGGAATCCCTTCCTGACTGGTGGCTGAACGTTACCAGCTGCCCCGGGATGCCGAGGCACGAGGGGGATTCTATCGTGGGTGCTCGGGGAGACTATGCTTGTTGGGGATTTGGTCGCAAGCTTGTAATGGGTCGTCGCGTCCCACATCTTGTCGAGAAAGGGCTATCCTTTGACACATGGCATGTGGGGAGTGACGAAATGATCGAGCTGTATCGCACCGACGGACAGGTGACCAGCGTCGTCGACCAGATCGGCGAGTGGGTCTGGGTCAAGCTCACCGCACCGACGCTCGAGGAGGCGACGACCGTCTCAGAATCCCTGCCCGGTCTCGACCGAGACGACATCCTGGCCGCCATCGACCCCGAGGAGAAGACCCGTGTGCAGCATGAGGATGGCTACTCGCTCGTCCTCATCGACGTTCCCGTTCGCGAGACGCGTAACGAGATCGAGACCTACGACACCATCCCCCTGGGCATCATCATCCTGTCCCAGAACATCGTCACCGTCTGTGCCCAGGACGCGCCGGTCCTGGCCCCCTTCCATGAGGGACGCGTGCGTGGCTTCTCCACGCGCATGCGCATCTCCTTCCTCTACCAGATCCTGCTGCGTTGCGCCTTGCTCTACCAGCGGGCCCTGCGCGTGGTCGACCGCAAGCGAGTCGAGTTCGAGGAGCACATCGAGACGAAGACCGACGACCGCGACCTCGTGAGCCTGCACGAGCTGGAGTCGACGCTCGTCTACTTTGCCACGTCGCTACGAGGAAACGGCAGCGTGCTGGCACGACTCGAGCGCTCGGTCAGGCTGCATCCCGGCCCCGAGGATGAGGAGCTGCTCGGGGATGCCATCGTCGAGAACCAGCAGGCCGTCGAGATGGCCCAGATCTACCACGACATCATCGACGGTACGCGCGAGCTCATGAGCTCGGTCATGGACAAGCGCCTGAACAACGTCATGCAGCGTCTCACGTCCATCACGCTGATCCTGTCCATCCCCACGGTGGTGTCGGGCCTGTACGGCATGAACGTCGCCCTCGAGTGGATGCCGCTGGCGCTGACGCCGCATGGCTTTGGCATCATCTGCGCGGGCACGTGCATACTCTGCCTGGTCCTGGCTTGGTGGCTCGCGAGCAAGGACTGGCTGTAACGCATGCTCGGTCCGCTGGTTTCGATCATAGTTCCCCTCTACAACGCCGAGTCGACGCTGCGCCGGGCGCTTGACTCGCTGGCGCGGCAGACCTATCCCAACATCGAGGTCCTCCTCGTCGATGACGGCTCGACCGATGGCTCCCGCATGATCTGCGAGGAGCATGCGGCCCTGGACCCTCGCTTCAAGGTGCTCTCCTCTCCGCATCGGGGCGTTGCTGCCGCGCGAAACGTGGCACTCGGGCAGTGGCGTGGCGACCTGCTCATGTTTGCGGACGCGGACGACGTGGTGGACGACCGCTACGTTGGGCGTCTCCTCGAGGTGCTCGAATGGGGGGATTCCCCGGTCGCGACCTGCATTGCCCACGACTGCCATGGCGAGCCCCCCGAGGACTGGCGGTGCGACGACGAGCCAGGCGAGCCACGCCGCATCACGCTTGGGGACTATGACTTCACCCGGCGCTGGTCGCATCGCGTCCTGTGGGGGGCCATCTATCGCCGCGAGGTGGTGGAGGGGCTTCGTTTCGACGAACGCTTTGCCTCGAGCACGGACACGCTCTTTGCGGTTCAGGTGCTCATGCGGGCGGGGTCCGTCTCGCATGTGGACGAGGAGCTCTACTGCTACGTCATGCAACCCGAGTCGGTGTCAAAGGGCCACTATGACCGTAGGAAGTTCGACGACATCCTGGTGTGGGAGGAAATCGTGCGGCTCCTCTCGGATGGTCCCGCCCTGCCCCGGGAGACGGCGGCTCTCATGACGTTCACCCATGCCTATGCCGCGCTCAAGAAGATGGCCGTCCAGCGGGATCCGGACAAGGGGCTGGTTGACGACCTCTGCGACCGCATGCGGGGACGGTTCGATGCGGTCGGGTTCGCACATAACTCAGCGACGACGAGGTTCGTCTACTTTGTGGGGGCAGTGGCGCCGCACCTGCGCTATGCGATGTGGCGGCTTGTGGCAAGGCTGTCCGGAGGGGTGCGCTAGATCGCCCAGGAGCCCCCGGCGAGTCGGTGGTCGACCACGACCGTGCGTCCGTCTCGTAGGGAGAGCTCGACTGCCGTCGCCCTGCCGGGTCCCAGTGCACGGACGCCGACCACGGGGAAGAGCTCGTCGTCC
>CAMPCT010000276.1 GCA_946647055.1 uncultured Atopobium sp.
TCGGTCGTTCTGTTCGACATTTTTGAAATCGTCTGCAGCGTCTGCATTCGTCTGCAAAAGTCGGTCGTTCTGTTCGACATTTTTGAAATCGTCTGCAGCGTCTGCATTCGTCTGCGCCTGACCCTCGTCGTCGAGAAGCCACCATTGCATCAGATCCTTGGTGAGCCTGTAGCGCTTGGTGGCCCGCCGCCAGCGGCGCTGGATGCCGCGGGACGTAATCACGCCGTCCTTCGTCCACAGGCCCTCGTCGATGAGGCCCGAGCCGCAGAGCCTGCCCATGAAGGCGTCGAACTCGCTCGTGGTCATGTTGAGGTCACGTGTGAGCTTTCGCTTCGTGCGACGGTCGACCTCGAGCGCGAACCCCTCGCGGTAGACGCGGCAGACTAGGGATACATAGCGCCCAAAGAGCGCATACCCCTCATCCGGGTCGTCGACGTCCATGAGGTCGAAGACCTTCTCGTCGTCCGTCAAGACGTCCGTGTCCATGGGGAACCACTCGATGCCATCCTTTGAACTCATTGCTCGTCTTCCTTCCTGTGCTTGAGCGCGGCGAAGGTCTCCGCCGCCGCGGAGTCCCTTCCCGAGAGAACGTGCGCGTAGATTCTGAGGGTCGTGGCGACGTCGGCGTGCCCGAGCCGCTCCGAAACTGTCTTTATGTCGGTGCCCGCCACCAGGAGCCATGTGCCGTGCGTGTGACGCAGGCTGTGGAACGTCACGCCCTCGGGTAGCCCGCACTCGTGGGCGAGCCGCGTGAACGTTCCGGACACGTCGTTCGGCCTGCAGAGGGAACCGTCGACGCTCACGAGCGGGCGCTTGGCGGGGCCGCTTCCCAGGCGGGAGCGCTGCCACTCCAGGTGCTGCTCGATGATGCGCTTGTCATCCTCGGTGATCGAGACGTTGCGCGGGCGGCGACCCTTGGTCATGGGCTGCCGGACGACCCCGCCCCCGGCGTCCACGACGGTGCCGGTCACCCTAACCATCGACTGCGCCAGGCGCACGTCCGTGCGGCGCACGGCGCAGCACTCGCCGCAGCGCATGCCGGTGTGCAGGGCGAGCCATGCGGCGAAGAGGTGCGTCCTGCGCACGACGCCGGCATGATCGGCGGGCTCGGCCGCAAGCTCGTCATCCAGGATGTCGAACAGGCGGTAGAGGTCGTCCTCGTCGAGCGCCACGGCCTCGTGCGGCATCATCCTGGGCTTGCTTGCCGACAGGACGGGGTTTGTCTCGCATACCCCTCGCTCCACCAGCCAGTCGAACGCCCCGCGCAGGAACCAGTGCACCTGTCGCACGGTGTTGGGCGAAAGCGGGCGCCCGCCACGGCCGCCAGACACCAGCAGCTCGTGGTAGAGGTCACCCACCATCGCGGTGGTCACCCTGCGCGGGTCGATGGCGGCAAGGCCGCAGAGGTAGTTGCGCACTATGGTGCGGTATCCCCTGCAGGTGTTCGCGGCCATGCCCTCCGCCTCAATCCAGTCGACGTAGGTCGAGAGCATGTCGGCAAGGCGCAGGGACGTACCCAGGCGAAGGCTAGCGGAGACCTCGGCGAGCCACCTCTTGGCTTCGCGCTCGACCTCCTCGTCGGACATGTCGGCGGGAAAGCTGTGGTACGGCCTGATCCGCCTGCCGGTGACAGGGTTGGTGCCAAGGTAGGGCTGCACGTAGCGGGTACCGTTGGGATGGCGCTTCACGCGAAACTCGGTACTCACGCCCTATCGCCCGCCCTCGTGTTCCATGTGATAACGGCTCCGTCCGGGTTCTCGTGGAACAGGCGCGTGCGGCATGCGCATTTCTCCCCTGCCGAGCAGCGTACGAAGTAGCTCCCCGAGCTGTTGACCTCCAGGTTGGCGTCACTGCCGCAGAACGGGCACGGCAGCAGCTCGTATGATTCGTCTCGAACGATCATTTCCTCTTCTCCTTCCCAATCCCGCACAGGTGAAGCGCTTGGGCGGGCGTGTCGCAGTACTCGCTGGCGGTGTAGGTCACGAAGAGCCTTCCCTCGTGCTGCACCGACGGGAAGACCGCGCACTCGCCGTCGCCGTTCACGAAGTAGGTAATCTCGTTGCTGTCCTCGTGCGCGACGCCCAGCCGATCGAGCATGCGGCGCAGCGCGATCACTTCGTCGTGCATGCCGCGGAAACAGTCGGTCGTCATAGCTCCACCCCCAGTTCGCGCGCGGTCGCATTGGCCCGCTCAAGCATCTCGTCGCGCTCGTAGTAGTCGCACACGGCATCGTTGGCAATCATGCCGAACGTCTCGCACAACTCGCGCAGGTGTGCGTTCTCGCCAATGATTGCCCGAGCATTGTCAGCATCATCGGACTGGCACGAGCGCAGCCTTGCATTCTCATCTCGGAGCTTGGCATTCTCGGACTCAAGCCCCTCGATGGCGTCTGCGGCGTCGCGGAGCCGCTGCGCCGCCTTGTAGCTGCCAAAGGTGGCGAACGTCAGCGCCATCTCGCGCAGTTCGGTGGGTAGCTCTTCGCTCATTCGCCACCACCTTCCAGGAGCGGCTTGCCGTCCTTGTCGACCAGCACGCAAAGCCCTCCGGCACGGCCATACCTCCAGGCGAGGTACTGCACGCCCGTCCTGGTGTCCGTGACGATGTAGGTGTGGCCCGCCTCGGACTCGAAGCGGCCCTCGTTCTCGACGTCCTGGTCGACAATCTTGGAGTTGCTGCACCCAAACGTCGCCAGGCACAGCACAAGGGATGCGGCAACCGCCGCCCTCGTCGCCTTGCTCATAGTTCGTGTCCCATCTCCTTCATGGTGTCGAGGTAATCGCGGATCTTGATGCCGTCGCGCGTCTCGGAGATGCGCTCGAGGATGGTGCCGCAGCCTGGCTTGTAGACGCTGAGCTTGCCCTTGTGGATGGCGTGCTGCAGCGAGTGGCGGTTGTCCGCACAGCAGAGGTAGTCGGTGAGCATACTGTCGATGATCTCCACGAGCTTGGCGTTCTCGGCCTCAAGCCCCTCGACGTAGGCCACAAGACTCGGACAGTCCTTGGTGCCGCAGTGCTTCGCCATGCGGTCCATGAACTCCCGCGTCCAGACGTACTCCTCCCGCTCGTCCATGAGGTCGGCGAACTTGCACCGCAGCTCCCAGATGGTGTCGGCTGCTCCCATCATCAGCGTGGCCGCCTGCGGCATAGCCAGCCCAACGCTCTCTGCCATGGACCGCAGCTCGTCACACTGCGCCGATAGCATGCTCATGTCGTCACCATCGCCTTTCTCAGTAGATTTAGCGCCGCCTGAATGTCGCTGTCCTTGGTGACGGCCTCCCTCGGGAACCTCGTGG
>CAMPCT010000277.1 GCA_946647055.1 uncultured Atopobium sp.
TTGTAGACCTGCTCCATGCGGCCGAAGGAGATGCCGCCGTCCTCGCCGGGCACGCAGTCGGTCATGAAGTAGTAGCGGTAGCCCTCCACGCCCAGCAGGTCGATGACGTCCTGCGGCGCGATGGCGTTGCCGAGCGACTTGCACATCTTGCGGGTCTGGCCGGTCTCGTCGTCGCGCACCATGAGGAAGCCGTGCGCGAAGACGTGCTCGGGCAGGGCCTCGCCGATGGCCATGAGCATGGCCGGCCAGATGACGCAGTGGAAGCGGATGATGTCCTTGCCCACCACATGGAACTGCGCGGGCCAGCGGAATGCGAACTCGTCGGCCGCCTCGGAGTTGCCGAAGCCCACCGCCGTGCAGTAGTTGAGCAGGGCGTCGAACCACACGTAGGTGACGTGCCTCTCGTCGAAGGGCACGGGGATGCCCCAGTCAAAGCTGGTGCGGCTGACGGAGATGTCGCGCAGGCCGCCCTCGACGAAGGTGCGGACCTCGTTCATGCGGAAGTCGGGCATGACGAAGTCGGGGTGCTCGTCGTAGAGGGCGAGCAGCTTGTCCTGGAAGGCGGAGAGCTTGAAGAACCAGGACTCCTCCTGGACGCGCTCCAGCGGACGGCCGCAGTCGGGGCAGAGGTGCTGGCCCTCGGTGTGGCGCTCCTCGTCGGCCTTGTTCACCTGGGTCTCGGTGAAGTAGGTCTCCTCGGGCACGCAGTACCAGCCGTCGTAGCTGCCCTTGTAGATGTAGCCGGCGTCACGCATGCGCTCCCAGAGATACTGGACGGCCTTGACCTGGCGCTCCTGGGTGGTGCGGATGAAGTCGTCGTTGGAGATCTCGAGGGTGTTCCAGATGTCCGTGAAGGCAGGGGCCAGGCTGTCGCACCAGGCCTGGGGGGTCATGTCGTGGGCCTCGGCGGCCTGCTGGACCTTCTCGCCGTGCTCGTCCAGGCCGGTGAGGAACTTGACGTCGTAGCCCATGGAGCGCTTGTAGCGGGCCATGACGTCGCACAGGATGGTGCAGTACGCGGTGCCCAGGTGGGGCGCGGCGTTGACGTAGTAGATGGGGGTGGTGATGTAGAAGCTCTTGCTCATGCGGGTCCTCCTGATGGCGAAGGTGCGTGCCGGATTGCGCGCAAAGATTGATTGTAGCGCGTGGGGAGGGGGTCTGCTGACGAGAAGAGCCACAAGGGCTGGGTTCCGAGAGAACGCGTTTTCCCGAAGGCGCGTTCTCGCCTCTAGGGAGCAAGAACGTGTCGACTGGTCGACGCGTTCTTACCACGCGACAAGAAAGAGCCACCTTCGCAAGTCACCCTGTGGCATGATGTGACGAGAGCATAGCGGCAGGAAGGGCAGGTTGCGATGGCAGACGAGAGGGACGCGCGCAGGAAGCTCCAGCCAACGAGGCGCTCGGACTCCGGCAGGGCCCACCGGGCATCCTCGACCCCACGCGCAAGCAGAGTCGAGACCACTCGCGAGACCTCCGATGCCGTCCGCGCCCGCATCGAGGCGCGCCGCGCCGCCCGCCAGGGAGCGCAGGCATCGCAGGAACGCCCATCGCAGGCACGACACGTCACCTCCCCCTCGAGGACCCGTGCCGAACGGCCTCAAGGCGTCGACGGTGGACGGCGGCGTGCTGAGAAGGCCGGCCCCTCCCCCGCTGAGCGTGTCTCGGGTCTTGCCGCGAGCGCGCGCGAGGCCGTTGCCGGCATCAACTTCAAGCCCATCTACCTGCTCGTCGTTCTTGGCGTACTCGCCCTGCTCCTGCTCGTCACGCTGCTCTCGCGCTGCATGCGCGGTGCCGGCTCCGCGACGCCCGCGGCGCCCGTCGCGCCTGCCGAGCCCCAACACGTCTCGGTCATGATGGTGGGCGACATCCTGGTGCACCAGGGCGTCTGGGAGAGCGGCGAGCAAGCAGACGGCACCTACAACTACGACCACCTCTTCGCCCACATCGCCGACGACCTGGCAGAGGCCGACATCGCCATGCTCGACCAGGAGACCGTCCTGGGCGGACGCGACCGCGGCCTCTCGGGCTACCCCATCTTCAACGGTCCGCAGGAGATCGCAGACGCCGAGGTCGCCGCTGGCTTCGACGTGATCCTGCACGCCTCCAACCACGCCATGGACCAGGGCGACGCGGGCCTCTCCGCAGACCTCACCTACTGGCACGACAACCATCCCGGCATGCTCGTGGCCGGTGCCGTCATCCCCGGCCAGGACACCGCCGCCCATCGCGGGGCCACCTACTGGCGCCAGGGCGACTTCGTCATCGCCATCCTCAACGTCACCTACGACCTCAACGGCTTCGAGGACCCGTCCGACGCGGTCTTCGAGATCGACGAGGAGGAGATGCGCGCCGACGTCGAGGCGGCCGAGGCCAAGGCCGACCTCACCATCGTGTGCCCACACTGGGGTGACGAGGGCACCTTCGGCCCCAACGCCGAGCAGCGCGAGCTGGCGCAGATGATGTGCGACTGGGGCGTCGACCTGGTGATTGGCAACCACCCGCACGTGCCCCAGCCCGTCGAGGTCCTCACCAGTGCGGACGGCCACCAGATGCCGGTGTTCTGGAGCACGGGCAACTTCGTCTCGACCATGCTCGAAAAGGAGAACCTGGTCGCGGGCATCGCCAAGGCCGAGCTGGTCAAGGACGAGAACGGCGCGCGCGTCGTGTCCGTCTCGTTTGAGCCCATCGTCACGCACCGTGGCTTTGGCAACGAGATGACCACCTACCACCTGGCCGACTACACCGACGAGCTCGCTGCCACCAACTACTGGCGCAGCGACGACGTGCCCGTCTATCCCAGCGAGGCCGAGAACATCTTTGCCGACATCATGGGCAGCGGCTACGACCGCGAGAACGACGTGCTCACGATCACGCTCGAGCAGCCCGCGACCGAAGATGGGACGCAGGGGGACGACGCGGAGAAGGACGCCAGCTCGGTTGCCGACCGAGCTGCGTAGGCCCCTATTTTCGGACACGCCCGAATGGTTTTCGGTCACCGGCGAGGGAGTTATCCCTGAAGCGGATACCCTTATCTGGGGAAACGCTGTCTGACGATGCCCGTTGACCCAGCCTGAGACCGAAAACGAAATGCCCGTGTCCGAAAACGCGGCGCGCACACGTGAAGGGGCGCGGCGGAAAATCCGTCGCGCCCCTCGCGCAGCTATGGCGTCACGATCCTAGCGATGGATGTACTCCCCCGCCTGATAGCGCGGCGGGATGACCGGGATCTCGATCCAGGAGTCGTACTGGCCACCGGTGT
>CAMPCT010000278.1 GCA_946647055.1 uncultured Atopobium sp.
TCCCGTCGGCCCCGCCCTCGGCGCCGCCCAGGTCAACATCATGCAGTTCTGCCAGACGTTCAACGCCGCCACGCAGGACAAGATGGGCGACATCATCCCCGTCGAGATCACGGTCTACGAGGACCGCACCTTCGACATCCTCTACAAGACCCCGCCCGCGGCCCAGCTCATCAAGAAGGAGCTCGGCCTCTCCAGCGGCTCCAGCGTCCCCCAGCGCGACAAGGTCGGCCAGCTCACCCAGGAGCAGCTCACCAAGATCGCCGAGATCAAGATGCCCGACCTCAATGCCAACGACATCGAGGCCGCCAAGAGGATCGTCGCCGGCACCGCCCGCTCCATGGGCGTTACCATCGCGGAGTAGCCAACTCAGCACCTTGCGCGCCCAGGGGGCTCCGGCCCTCCCCCTGGCTCCGCGCTCCGCTTCGCTACGCGAAGTCGCCAGAAGGAGGGTCGGAGCCCCAAGAGGGCAAGGAAGCGTGGGAGGACTACCAGTCCGCTGAACCACAAGGAGGAATGAGAAATGCCTAAGCACGGAAAGACCTACAGGAACGCGACCGCCAAGTACGACAAGTACAAGATCCACGCCCCCAAGGAGGCCATCGAGGTCGTCAAGGAGATCGCCGCCGCCAAGTTCGACGAGACCGTCGAGGCCTCCATCCGCCTGGGTGTCGACACCCGTAAGGCCGACCAGAACGTCCGTGGCTCCATCTCCCTGCCCCACGGCACCGGCAAGACCGTCCGCGTCGCCGTCTTCGCCGAGGGCGAGAAGGCTCGCGAGGCCGAGGAGGCCGGCGCCGACGTCATCGGCTCCGACGAGCTGGTCGCTGCCATCCAGGCTGGCGAGATCAACTTCGACGCCGCCATCGCCACGCCCCCGATGATGGCCAAGGTCGGCCGCATCGGCCGCATCCTCGGCCCCCGTGGCCTCATGCCCAACCCCAAGCTCGGCACCGTCACCATGGACGTCGCCAAGATGGTCAACGAGCTCAAGGCCGGCCGCGTCGAGTACCGTGCCGACCGCTACGGCATCTGCCACGTGCCCCTGGGCAAGGTGTCCTTCGACACCCAGAAGCTAGTCGAGAACTACGGCGCGCTCATCAACGAGCTCATCCGCGTGAAGCCGTCCACGGCCAAGGGCCGCTACGTCAAGAGCGTCACCTTCTCCTCCACCATGGGCCCCGGCGTCAAGGTCGACACCACCAAGGTCCGCAACCTCATGGAGGACTAGTACCACCTCGCTTTTCCCGGCGGCCCCTCGGGGCCGCCTTTCCGCACGTCGCTTGACCACCGGG
The DNA here is from genome assembly GCA_946647055.1 of uncultured Atopobium sp. The sequence continues at coordinate 1,293 of CAMPCT010000278.1, forward strand.
CGCTTTGCGTCTAGAATGTCCGGTGCTTGAAAACCGCACGTCCGCTGCCAGAGACAGCTGGTGCCCCACGGGGCCTAAGGGGAGCGATCCCGCCCGCCGAGGTGGTCTTGGAGTCACAAACTCTATGGCCCTGTCTGGCAGATGCCGGCAGGGCCTTTTGCTGTGTCAAGGGTCCGCCCAGTCGGCGGAACGTGCCCGAACGCAGCAAGAGGGAGGTGTAACACATGCCAGCACAGTCAAAGATCGATCTGCTCGAGAAGGTCTCCGCGTCGCTCGACGCCAGCAAGGGCCTCTACGTGGTCGACTATCGCGGCCTCACCGTGAAGGAGACCCAGGAGCTTCGTCGCGCGCTCAAGGAGTCGGGCGCCGAGATGAAGGTCTACAAGAACAACATCGTCAAGATCGCCCTCGAGAAGGCCGAGATGCCCGCCATCGACGACATCCTCGTCGGCACTTGCGCGTGCGTCTTCTTCGGTGATGACCCGGTCACCCCGGCCAAGGTCCTCAGGGACTCGATGAAGAAGTACAACAAGATGGAGGTTCTCGGAGGCATCGCCGACAACGTGGTCCTGTCCTCCGACGAGGCCAAGGCCTATGCCGACCTGCCGAGCCGTGAGCAGCTCATCGCCCAGATCGCCGGCCTCATCAACGGCTTCGCCCGCGACATCGCCGTGTGCATCAACGAGGTCCCCGCAGGCCTCGCCCGCGCCATCAACGCCGTCGCCGAGCAGCAGAACGCCGCTTAGTGACGCCAACGGCCCCTGGCCGTGCACGAGGAGGCGCTCCCGCGCCTCGACACACCACAAACTGCCATGCACACGCGCATGGGAACCGAAAGGAATGAAGAAATGGCTAAGCTTACCGCCGCCGAGATTGTCGACGCCCTGAAGGAAATGACCCTGCTCGAGGCCTCCGAGCTCGTCAAGGCCATCGAGGAGGAGTTCGGCGTCTCCGCCGCCGCCCCCGTCGCCGTCGCCGCCGGCCCCGCCGCCGAGGCCGAGCCCGTCGAGGAGAAGACCAACTTCGACGTCGTGCTCGAGGGCTTCGGCGACAACAAGATCGCCGTCATCAAGGTCGTCCGCGAGCTCACCTCCCTCGGCCTCAAGGAGGCCAAGGAGGCCGTCGAGTCCGCCCCCAAGGCCATCCTCGAGGGTGCCAAGAAGGAGGAGGCCGAGGCCGCCAAGGAGAAGCTCGAGGCTGCCGGCGCCGCCGTCTCCCTCAAGTAGTCTCCGGTCACACGACCAAAGGCTCTGGGCCGGCCCTGCGGGGTCGGCCCTTTTTGCGACGAGACGGTTGGGGACGGTTCTCCCCTGTCTCTGAGACGGCTGGGGACAGACCTCGTCAAAGGTCTGTCCCCAGCCGTCTCAGAGACAGGGGAGAACCGTCCCCAACCGTCTCAGAAGAGGGGCCGTGCGACCTGCTGCGCACAGCCCCTCCACAATTCACCTGCAGTTTTGCTCGGATAAGCGAATATAAGGAAAAAATAGTCCAAAGTCAAGACTTTTCTTGACCAGCGATTTGCGCTTAGGCAAAATATTACCTTGCGCTACTGCCACCATTCGCTACTTTGAGGGAGGAAAAGCCTGGTGACTACCACATCAAAGAAGGCCTCCGCCAACACCCGCGAGCGTGTGAGCTTCAGCAAGATCCCGAGCAGTGTCGAACCCCCCAACCTCATCGAAGTCCAGAAGCAGTCCTTCGAGCGTTTCATGACCGAGGGCCTGGCCGAGGCGTTTGCCGAGGCCTCTCCCATCGTCAACGCTGCTGGCACCATGGAGGTCACGTTCGGCGAGCACCAGTTCGGCGATCCCTCTCACACCATCGCCGAATGCCGTGCCAAGGACATCTCCTATCAGGCGCCCCTGCTCGTCGAGGTCCGCTTCACCAACCGCGAGACCGGCGAGATCAAGGAGCAGCTCGTCTTCATGGGCGACTTCCCGCTCATGACCGAGC
>CAMPCT010000279.1 GCA_946647055.1 uncultured Atopobium sp.
TCCACCAAGGCCGAGCTGGGCGACCACGACGAGAACATCTCGTTCGAGCGCTGCGCCCAGATCGTGGGTGAGGACCTCGCGACGCAGCTGCGCGACGCCTCGCTGGCCGTCTACAAGGCCGCGGCGGAGTACGCTGCAACGCGCGGCATCATCATTGCCGACACCAAGTTCGAGTTCGGCCTCATCGACGGCAAGCTCACCATCATCGACGAGTGCCTCACGCCCGACAGCAGCCGCTTCTGGCCCGCCGAGGGCTACGAGCCCGGCAGCGTCCAGCCCAGCTACGACAAGCAGTACGTCCGCGACTGGCTCAAGGCCAACTGGGACATGACGGGCGAGCCGCCCCACCTCCCGGCCGAGGTCATCGAGGGCACCGCGTCCCGCTACCAGGAGGCGTTCCAGATCATCACCGGCAAGCCGTTCCAGGCCATGAAGGAGAACTAGGACCATGTCCCAGCGAAGCGCAACGAACCCCCGCAACACCCAGGGCGAGAAGACCGGAACCATGAGGAGGTCGGTCGCGCGCGCCAAGCCCAAGACCGCCGCGGCCTCGACCGTCCGCCTGGAGAAGTCCGACACCAAGTCGGGCGGCCGCGCCCTCACCAAGGAGGAGCGCAAGCGCGCCGAGCAGGAGGAGCGCAACGACCGCAACCGCAACATGGCGGCCATCAACGTCCTGCTCAAGAAGGACCCCGTCTACTCCAAGTGGCGTGTGGTCTGGGGCGTCGTCCTGGGCATGGGCCTCGCGCTCACCATCCTGAGCTGGGTCATCCTGCTCAACGCCCCCGAGAACGCGCGCACGGCCGGGACCCCGGCGGGCATGGTGTCGATCGCCTGCCTCGTGCTGGCCTACGTCTGCGTCATCGGCTCGTTCGTCTTCGACTGGGTCAAGCTGCGCAAGATGCGCTTTGCCATGGAGGAGAAGGTCAACGGGATGTCCGAGAGGCGCGTCGAGGAGATTCTGCGCGACGAGGCCTTCGAGCGCGCCGCCAAGAAGGAGCAGGGCTTCTTCGCGCGTTTTGGCAAGAAGGAGAAGCAAGAATAGCAGTATCCCTTTCGCGGCATCGGTGCTAGAATGTCAAAGCACATGCGCCCTCGTAGCTCAGGGGATAGAGCACCGCTCTCCTAAAGCGGGTGTCAGCCGTTCGAATCGGCTCGGGGGCACCAGAATTTCCGCAGGTCGGACGTGGTATGACGTCCGACCTGTATTCGTTTGTGGGCGCTTTGGCCTGAGGAATGGGCACGAACCAAATGCCTTGAGATTCCATAGTGGAGTAGTATGGGCGCCATAACAAGCCGGGACGATCCGGAGGCGGACGACGGGAGGCCGTTATGAAGAGAAGAAGGCTGCTGGGAATCTGCTTGGCTCTTGCAACGCTGCTGGCGCTCCTGCTCCTCATGCCCGCCCCCGCAATTGCGGACGAGGCTCCTGAGTCCGCCGTCGAGGAGGCCGTGTCCGAGGAGATGGTGCCAGCTGAGGCCGACGACGTGACTGTCGAAGAGACGACTGCCGGCGAGCCCGCTCCGCTGGGCGACCCGACGATTCTCTACCAGGGCGCCTGCGGTGGGTGCTCGTGGGCCATCGACTCCGACGGACTCCTCACGATCAGCCCGACCGACGGGAACCAGGGCATGCTCGAGAGGAGCGCCCAGACCGGAAGGGAGTGGCCCTGGCTCCCGTACAAGGACTCGATAACCGCGGCCATCGTAGAGGAAGGCGTGGCGACCCCCGCCGACGCCTCCAACCTGTTCGACAAGTGCACGTCCCTCGTCACCGCCGACCTGTCGAAGCTGGACACCTCGGCCACGACGAACATGTGGTTCCTGTTCTTTGAATGCACCTCTCTCGAATCCCTCGACGTCTCGGGCTGGGACACCTCCCACGTGCGGGAAATGGTCAGCATGTTCTTTGACTGCTATCAGCTCAAGTCCCTCGACCTCTCGAGCTGGGACGTCTCGTCCGTGAGGCGCCTGACCAACCTCTTCCATACGTGCCACGCCCTCACCACCATCGGTGACGTCTCTGGCTGGAACACATCGTCGGTGACCGACATGAGCAGGATGTTCTATCACTGCAGGGCGCTCGAGTCTGTCAACCTCTCCAGCTGGAACGTCTCGTCGGTGACGACCTTCGAGGAGATGTTCTATTACTGCGCCGCGCTCACCTCGCTCGACCTCTCTGGGTGGAACCCCTCGTCCGCCACTACCTTCCGGGCAATGTTCGAGTGTGACGAGCTGCTGACCACCATCGGCGACGTTTCTGGCTGGAACACCTCGAACGTGAGTCGCGTGGAAGACATGTTCGCCGGTTGCGCCTCGCTCAAGTCACTCGACCTCTCCGGCTGGAACACGTCCAAGATGGGCAGCCTCTACGACACGTTCACTGGCTGCTCGTCTCTGACCACCATCGGCGACACCTCCGGCTGGAACACATCGTCACTGCAGAGTATGACCCATGCTTTCGAGGGCTGCTCGTCGCTTAGGACTCTCGACGTATCCGGCTGGGACGTCTCATCGGTGGAGAGCATGGAGGCCGCTTTCGCCGAGTGCTCGTCGCTGACCTCCCTCGACGTCTCCCAGTGGGATGTCTCGAAGATGACAACTATGGCCCGCATGTTTCAGAACTGCTCGTCGCTCAAGACCCTCGACGTCTCGAACTGGAAGCTCACGTCGTGCATAAGGTCGTTCTTCATGTTCAGCGGCTGCACTGGGCTCACGTCCCTCGACCTCTCCGGCTGGGACACCCGGATCCTGAGCGAGACGAACTGCATGTTCAGCGGCTGCACTGGGCTCACATCCCTCGACCTCTCCGGCTGGGACACTTCGAAGTTCAGCTACATGGATGCCATGTTCTCCGGCTGCTCGTCGCTGACCTCCCTCGACCTCTCGGGCTGGGATGTCTCCTCCGCAAGGCGGTTGACCGGACTGTTCTACGGCTGCACCTCCCTCAGGGAGCTCGACCTCTCCAACTGGGATACCTCGAACATATGGCAGGGTGGGATGTCCGGCATGTTCGACCGCTGTACCTCGCTCGCCAAGATCACGGTCGGCCCCAGCTTCAAGGTCTCTGAGGCATTCCCCGCGGCGACGGCGGCCGGCGGCAGGTGGTGGTCGGAGGTCGACAGGAAGTGGTACACGGTCGCGCAGATCCAGGGCAACCGCGAGGGCGTCGCCGACACCTACCTCAACGTGGGCGAGGGACTCGACCTCCCGCTCATCCCCATCTACCGCATGTACAACACCA
>CAMPCT010000280.1 GCA_946647055.1 uncultured Atopobium sp.
GCACATGGACAAGGTCGAGTACGTCGCCGCCAAGGACGTGGTGATGGAGCTCATCAAGGCCGCCAACCTCTACATCGAGCAGACCGCCCCGTTCACGCTTGCCAAGGACCCCGAGAAGGCCGACGAGCTCGCCTTCGTCATGAGCAACCTGTGCGAGGCCATCCGCATCTCCGCGCACCTGCTCATGCCCTTCATGCCCACCACCTCGACCGAGGTGCTGCGTCGCATGTCGCTCGAGGACGAGGCGGGCACCACCGACCTCGCCGCCACCTGTGCCTGGGGTGGGCTGCGCGGTGGTCGTCCCGTCACCAAGGGCAGCGCGCTCTTCCCGCGCCTCCAGTCCGAGAAGTAGCACTCACTGGACAAAGGTACCTGTTACCTTTGTCCAGTAGTGGAGGAGCCACATGGCCGCGACCTCGTACCTTGCCAGCCCCTCGGCCACGCGCGACGTGCTCGAGCGACATGGCTTCTACACCAAGCATCGTCTGGGCCAGAACTTCCTGGTGAGCGACTCCGTCATCGCGCGGATCGTCTCGCTGGCGGAGCTCGCGGCCGATGACGTGGTGCTCGAGGTGGGACCGGGCATCGGGACCCTCACGGTGGCGCTGCTTCCTCGCGTGGGACGCGTCATGGCCGTCGAGGCGGACCACACGCTCGAGCCGGTGCTGGCCGAGACCTGCGCGCAGGACTCCGACAAGCTCGACATCGTGTGGGGCGACGCCCTGCGCCAGGTGCCGGAGGGACTGCCCACGCCGCCAACGAAGTTCGTCTCGAACCTGCCCTACCAGGTGGCGGCGACCATCATCCTGCAGGCCTATCAGACCATGCCCTCGCTCGAGCGCGCCGTGGTGATGGTCCAGGCCGAGGTGGCAGACCGCATCGCAGCCCATCCCGGCACCAAGGCCTATGGGGCTTACACGGCCAAGCTCGCGCTCTGGGCGCGCGTCACGGGACGCTTCGAGGTGGGGCCGGGCAACTTCATGCCCCCACCGCACGTGGACTCCGCCGTCGTGCGCATCGACCGGGCCGACACGGGACTCGACGAAGCGATCATTGCCGCCACCTCGCGCGTCATCGACGCAGCGTTCGCCCAGCGTCGCAAGACCATCCGCAACTCCATGTCCTCGCAGGGCTTCGACAAGGCCGCGCTCGACGTCGCCTTTGGGGTGACGGGCATCAGCCCCACCTGCCGTGCCGAGACCCTCGCGCCCGAGGACTTCGTCCGCTTGGCTGAGGCGCTGGGAGAGGGGGAGGTGCGCCATGTCTGACGAGGCCCTCTTTCACAGGAAGAACGGCAGGCCGGAGGAGGCGCCAGTGCCGCTGGCGCCCCTTGCCGACACCCATGGCCATCTCACGCACTTCCGCAGGACCACTGCCGTCGATGCCATCGTGCGCGCGGCACTCGTCGGAGTCCGCATGATGGTGGTTCCCGTCGATCCGGTGGACGAGGTCGGCCCCGGCCTGCGCTTCGAGACGCCAACTGCCTTCCTCTCGTGGCTCGACGAGACGGTCGATGGCGCCGCCGCAAGGTTGGGGGAGCTGGCAGGGGAGGGTCTCGTCCCGCCCGCCTTCCCCAGTTGGGAAGGTGTGCCCGACCTCGTCGACAACGTTCGCATCGTTGCCGGCGCCCATCCCTACGGTGCGCCTCAGCTTGACTCGTCCGCCCTCGCGCGGCTGGACGAGCTGCTCGACAGCTCCCGTTGCGTGGGCGTGGGCGAGATTGGCCTCGACTTTGGTCCGTGGAGCAAGTTGCCTGCCGACGTTCAGGAGCCGGCCTTCCGAACCCAGCTTCGCGTGGCGCACGAACGCCGCCTCCCGGTCGAGCTGCACCTGCGTGACGAGGAGGATGGGGTCCACTACACCGGCCACGACATCGCGCTGCGCGTCCTCCGGGAGGAAGGGGTGCCCGCCGCCGGCTGCGACCTCCACTGCTTCACGAGCAACCCCGAGGTGATGGCGCCGTTCGTCGAGCTCGGCTGCCACATCGCCTTTGGCGGTGCGGTGACGTTTGCCAGCAACCAGGCGATACGCGACGCCGCGGCAGCCTGTCCCGAGCATCTGCTGCTCAGCGAGACCGACAGCCCCTACATGGCACCGGTGCCCCTTCGCGGTACCGAGTGCGAGCCGGCCATGGTTGCCTTCTCGGCCGCCTGTGTCGCAGACGTTCGCGAGGAGGCAGGTGTTGCCACGCGCTCCCAGACCTATGTCTCGCTCTGGGAGAACGCCTGCGGTCTACTGGGCAGATAGATGGACTCGGTCTTGCACAGCCTCGTCTCGGCGGGAGCCGAGCTCCTGTGGCCCACGCGCTGCGTTGGCTGCGAGAGGCCCGGGACGCTCCTGTGCGACGATTGCCTCCGCTCCTTCCCCTGGATAGAGCAGCGCTGGGCCTGCCCCTCCTGTGGGGCACCCGACGGCTACCTCGTCTGCACGGAGTGCGCGCACGACTGGGGGCTCGACGCCCTCGTGTGCGCGGCAAGCTACGAGGGCGTGGCGAAGCGTCTCGTGACGGTGCTCAAGGACGAGCACGAGACCAGGCTTGCGCCCATCGTGGCGGCGGCCATGTCGACGGCGCTTGACGAGGCGGCTGCGTGGGATGCCCACGACGGGCAGCCGCGCTTCTCGGGGGAGGACCTCGACGCCATCGCCTTCGTGCCTGCGACGGCCCGCGCCTATGCCCGTCGCGGGTTCGACCACATGGCGCTCGTCGCCGAGGCGCTCTCGCAGCTCGTGGGCATTCCCGTGGCCGATGTGCTGGTGCGCGGGCCCGCCCTCGACCAGCGCCACTTGGGACGCGACGAGCGTGCCGAGAACCTGGAGGGAAGCGTTCGGGTCTTGGACGACGTCTCGGACATGCGCATCCTCCTCGTCGACGACGTGGTCACCACGGGCGCGAGCATGCGTGCCTGTGCGGCAGCCCTGCGTGCCCGCGGGGCGGCTCGCGTGGTGGGCTGCGCACTCTGCCGTGTGTGGTGACAGGTCGGGTCATCTTTCACGCCTTGGCATGTGACAGCTTCATGACAAAACCGCAAGACCAACCTACGCTGGTATAATGAATCGTCTCTCTCCAGGTCTGTGGTTGCGGGCGTCAGCGCCCAAGTCCATGGCAGACGAGGCCGAAGGGATCCACGTAAGCCGGGGCGTGCGCGCTCCGACGATCATGGCTCGTCCTAGAAGTCAGTCGCACCGCCCGCTACTCATCGAGGCATCCGGCCTCACGGGCGAGAGGGCTCCCAGTGAGGG
>CAMPCT010000281.1 GCA_946647055.1 uncultured Atopobium sp.
GACCGCGTCTTCGAGCTGGGACGCGTCTTCCGCAACGAGGGCATGGACCAGACCCACAACCCCGAGTTCACCTCGATGGAGGCCTACCGCGCCTTCTCCGACCTCGATGGCATGAAGGAGCTCACCGAGGGCCTGTTCACCGCGTGCCGCGAGGCCGTGGGCCTGCCCGAGCAGTTCGAGTACCAGGGCCAGATGGTCGACATGAGCCTGCCCTTCCGCTCCGCCCCCATGACCGAGATCGTCTCGGAGTGCGTGGGCGAGACGGTCACCATGGACACCCCCGTCGAGCACCTGCGCGAGCTCTGCGACCGCTTCCAGATCGAGTGGGAGGAGGGCTGGCAGGAGGGACGCCTCATCTACGAGCTCTTCGACGAGCTGGGCGAGGCGCGCCTGGTCAACCCCACCTTCGTCTGCGACTACCCCGTCGAGGTCTCGCCGCTGTCCAAGCGCATCCCCGGCGACCCGCGCCTCACCGAGCGCTTCGAGCTCTTCGTGGCCAACCACGAGTACGCCAATGCGTTCACCGAGCTCAACGACCCGGTCGACCAGGAGGGTCGCTTCCAGGACCAGGTCGCGGCCAAGGAGGCCGGCGACGAGGAGGCCATGGAGTACGACTTCGACTACGTGCGCGCCCTCGAGTACGGCATGCCCCCGGCGGGCGGCATCGGCTTTGGCATCGACCGCATGGTCATGCTCTTCACCAACCAGCCGTCCATCCGCGACGTCCTGCTCTTCCCGCACATGAGGCCCGAGGGCCCCGGTGACCCCGCTCGTCCCGCAGACACCGGCTCCGCCCTCGCCAAGCCCGACTTCGCCAACGTCGTCATCGAGCCGCTCTTCGAGGACGAGGTTGACTTCGACACCTTCAGCAAGTCGGACTTCCGCGTCGTCAAGATCAAGGAGTGCGAGGCCGTGCCCAAGAGCGTCAAGCTCCTCAAGTTCGTGCTTGACGACGGCACCGGCACCGACCGCGTGATCCTCTCGGGCATCCACGAGTACTACGAGCCCGAGGAGCTGGTGGGCAAGACGGCCGTCGCCATCGTCAACCTGCCGCCCCGCAAGATGATGGGCATCCCCTCCTGCGGCATGCTCATCAGCGCCGTGCACGAGCAGGACGGCCACGAGGCCCTCAACCTGCTCATGCTCGACGACCGCATCCCCGCGGGCGCCAAGCTGTACTAGCACGTCGGCCGACGAGCCCCAAGGAAAGGAGACCGCCATGGCAGACAAGCTCGAGACCGGCCTCACGCGCGACGAGGCCTTCGCCCTGCTCAACAAGTACAACGAGGATCCGTTCCACATCCAGCACGGCGAGACCCTCGAGGGCATCATGCGCTACTTCGCCGAGCGCAACGACCCCGAGAACGTCGAGTTCTGGGGCCAGGTGGGCCTGCTCCACGACCTCGACTGGGAGAGGTGGCAGGACGCGCAGCTCCACACCGTCAAGACCGCAGAGCTGCTCGCCGAGGCCGGCGCCGACCCCGCCCTCGCGCGCGCCATCCAGACCCACAACTCCGACCTCAACCCCGAGCTCCCCAAGCCCGAGCACATCATGGAGAAGTACCTCTATGCGTGCGACGAGCTGTCCGGCCTCATCCAGGCCGCCGTCATCATGCGCCCGTCCAAGAGCGTCATGGACTTCAACGTCAAGTCGCTCAAGAAGAAGTTCAAGGACAAGCGCTTTGCCGCCGGCTGCGACCGCGACGTGATCCGCCGCGGTGCCGAGTATCTGGGCATCGAGCTCGACGAGCTCTTCGCGATCACCATCGAGGCCATGCAGGCCATCGCCCCCGACCGAGACACCTTCGTCGCCGAGTAGCACATACGGGAGTTCTTGCGAGGAAGGGGCCATGCCCCTTTCTTGCTCCCTGTATCACGTGATGCGATTCGGGGTACACAACCAACCGTCAACACACGGACGGAAAGGCACCACATGTTCGAGAAGTTCACAGACAAGGCCCGCAAGGTCATGAGCCTCGCCCAAGAGGAGGCGCGCAAGCTGGGCCAGATGTACGTCGGCACCGAGCACCTCCTGCTCGGCCTCATCCGCGAGGGGGAGGGCATCGCCGCCCAGGCCCTCGTCAAGCTCGAGGTGAGCTATGAGGAGACGCTCGCGACCATCAAGTCGATCACCAAGACCGAGGACGAGCCGGTCCCCGGCGGGCACATCCCCTTCACGCCCCGCGCCAAGCGCGTGCTCGAGGACGCCTATCGCGAGACCATGACCCACGGCCAGACCTACATCTCCACCGAGCACCTGCTCCTGGGCATCGTGCGCGAGGGCAACGGCCGCGCCATGGAGACGCTCAGCCGCATGGGCGTCTCGGGCGACGCGGTCCGCAGCGCCGTCAACGAGCTCATCGCCAAGAGCCCCGAGGCCAAGCGCCAGCCGCCCGAGGCCGTGCGCATGGGCCAGGGCTACTCCGGCATGGACGACGGCGCGTCGATCCTCGAGGAGTACGGCCGCAACCTCACCAAGCTGGCCGCCGACGGCAAGCTCGACCCGGTCATCGGCCGCGATGCCGAGATCGAGCGCGTCATGCAGGTCCTCGCGCGTCGCCAGAAGAACAACCCGCTCATCCTGGGCGACCCGGGCGTGGGCAAGACCGCCGTCATCGAGGGCCTCGCCCAGCTCATCTCGGCGGGCACCGTCCCCGAGAACCTGCGCGGCAAGCAGATCTGGACGCTCGACGTCGCGGCCCTCGTCGCCGGCTCCAAGTACCGCGGCGAGTTCGAGGAGCGCCTCAAGCGCGTCGTCGCCGAGGTCCAGGAGTCTCAGAACGACATCCTGTTCATCGACGAGATGCACACGCTCATCGGCGCCGGCGCGGCCGAGGGCTCCATCGACGCCGCCTCCATCCTCAAGCCGCCCCTGTCGCGCGGCGAGATCCAGGTCATCGGCGCCACCACGTCAGAGGAGTACCGCAAGCACATCGAGAAGGACTCCGCCTTCGAGCGCCGCTTCCAGCCGGTCAACGTGGGCGAGCCCTCCATCGAGGACACGGTGCTCATCCTCAAGGGCCTCCAGGACCGCTACGAGGAGCACCACCATGTCCGCTACACCGACGACGCCCTGCGCGCCGCGGCCACGCTGTCGACCCGCTACATCCAGGACCGCTTCCTGCCCGACAAGGCCATCGACGTCATCGACGAGGCCGGCGCCCGCACGCGCGTCCACAAGATGACCCTCCCGCCCGAGATCGCCGAGATCGACGAGGAGCTCGCCCGCGTCCACGA
>CAMPCT010000282.1 GCA_946647055.1 uncultured Atopobium sp.
CGGGATAGCTTGCAGGAGTCTGCTCGGGCACCAGACCACCGCCTTTCTGTCGGGGTTCCTCTTGGTCGTCATGGCCGCCCAGTAGGCCAGCGCGCACGCCTCGATGAGCGTGGCGTCGGCGTCGTCGGTGGACAGGAAGCCCCATCCGCCGCCCGTGCCCATGGACCTCCTGCGGCTCCTTGTCGCGCTGCTGTCCAGCGCCGGCTGCCCGTAGTGGGTGACGGTGCGCTCCTTGACCGCGTTGGAGAGCGCGGAGCAGGCCGCGGCGACGTCCGCCGCCCTCGGCCTGACGATGGCGTTCTTGGGCACCCGCTCGGCGAGCAGGCGCTCGGTCAGGGTCTGCGCGTTGCTCTGGCCGTCTATGACGACCAGCGCGGCCTTCCGGGACACCCTCGTGAGCGTCTCGACGAACCAGCCGATGCCGTGGGACAGGCCGCGCGAGTCCACGACGTAGATGAACGGGGCGCCCTCGCCCGGCCTGTGGCACGCCGCGAGCGTCCCCACCGAGCCGTCGGGGCTGAACTTCACGGCGTAGCAGACCAGCCCCTCCCTCTTGGGGCTGTCGGTGCGGCACTTCGACCAGTCGCGCTCGAGGATGGGCGCGGAGGTCGCTATCGCCTCCGGCCACCAGCCCAGGTGCTCACGTGCGAAGGTGTCGGGGGACATGGAGCGCGAGTCCTTGAGCAGGGCGTTCTCGAGCAGCTGGTATCCCAGCGACGGGTTGTACTCGTACCACCTGCCCACGTCCGTCGGGTCGCCCGGCTCGGGCGCCCCCCACTCGTGGATGCAGCCGCCCGTGTAGGGGTTCTCGTGGAGTCCCGCGCGTATCGACGCGAACTTCTCCCCCTTGTAGGCCTTTATGGGGTCGGGCACGGTGCCCATGAGGATGGTCTGCGGCGAGCCTGACGGCGCCGCCGAGTTGAGCGGCGAGAGCGCGGCGTCCTGCTCGTCGGTGTAGCTCTGCGCCTCGTCCACCACCACGAGGTCGAACGTGCCGCCGCGCCCCATGTCGGAGTTGGAGCCGCGCGTTCGGAACTCGATGTGGGCGCCGTTCTTCAGGTCGAGCACCATCTGGTTGGCGCTCGTGGTGTAGCGCCTGACCAGCCGGTTCAGCTCGGGGTAGCGCGCCATGGGGTCATTGGCCTTCTCGCCGAACTTCTCCCTCAGCCTGTCGAAGGCCTTCTTGGCCGTCTGGTACTCCTGCGCCGTGTGCAGTATCTGCTCGCCCCTGCGCACCAGTCCCCACGTCTCGCGCGGGTCGCAGACGCCGGTCTTGCCGTTCTGGCGCGGGACGGGCAGCACGCACAGGCTGTTGAGCAGGCGCCCGTCGTCGTCCAGCGCCAGCCAGTCGTCAAGGATGAGGCGCTGCCATGGGTGCGGCGGCAGGCCGTAGACGTCGGCGAGCGCCGATGCCAGCGGACCCTCGGTGCGGGAGTAGCTAGCGCACCAGCTGTAGGTGGGCTGCTGGCTCCCGACCGTCATGCCAGTTCCTCGGCCTTTGCGAGGATCTGCGCGAGCGGGCTGTCGTCGGCCTGCACGTCCTCCATGCCGTACTCCTGCAGGAGGTCGGTCAGCTGCTGCAGGCTCTTGCGGTAGTTGGCCATGAGCTGGTTGTAGGCCTCGTAGATGGGGTTCTTCCTGATGCCGCTCTGGCCGCCGCCGTTGTTGTAGGCCACGACGAGCTGGCTGTTGTTCTTCTGCATCGCCTTGCGCGTCTCGGCCAGCTTCCTGCACTGGAAGACGACGTTCTCCGCAAGCTCGGTGGCGTATGGACGCAGCTTCTCGGGAATGACTGAGCAGATCTTCTCGGCCTCGGTCATGGCTCCCTCCTTACTCTGCGAGCGTCGCCTCCTGCCCCGTCAGGCGCTCCCAGCGCTCCACGATCACGTCGCAGTAGGCGGGGTCCAGCTCCATGAGGTATGCGTCGCGGCCCATCTGCTCGCATGCGATGGCCGTGGTGCCGCTGCCGCCGAACAGGTCGAGCACGGCGTCCCCCCTACGGGAGCTGTTGCGCACGAGCCTTCCGAAGAGCGGCACGGGCTTCATGGTCGGGTGCTCGGCGCTCGCCAGCGGCTTGTCGAAGCGCAGCACGGTGGTCGCGGCGTCGGGCGACAGGATTTCCTCGAGCATCTGGCGCAGCTCGGGCTTGCTCATCTTCTTGAGGTTCACGGCGTCATCGAAGATGGTCGTCTCGCATCTCGTCGGCGCGAAGTAGTGCGAGGCGCCCTGCTTCCAGCCGTAGTAGGCGATCTCGTGCATCCACTGGTAGTCGCTGCGGCCGAGGGTGAAGTGGTTCTTGACCCACGTCAGCTCCTGCTTGGGCGGGATGCCGCATTCCTCGAGCGCGGCGAACACCGCCGGCGCGTGCATGGCCGCGAGCCACACGTACCATGCGGCTCCCGGGCGCATGACCGACAGGCCAGCCCTCGTCGCGTCCTCGATGAACCGCTGGAAGGCCATCTCGTCATCGAACTTGTCGTTCATGATGACCTTGCGGTCGGTGCGCTGCTTTGCCAGCTTGGGGTCCCACTTGGCGCTGTCGTTCTGGTGGTAGGCCACGTTGTAGGGCGGGTCGGTGAGCAGCAGGTCGGCCTGACGCCCTCCCATCAGGCGCGCCACCTGCTCGGGGTCGGTGCTGTCGCCGCAGAGCAGGCGGTGCCTGCCCAGCTGCCACAGGTCGCCGGGCTTGGTGCGCGGTTCCTCGGGCACGTCGGGGACGTCCTCGCCCTCGAACTCGGGCAGGTCCTCGAGCACCTCGTCAAGGTCGAAGCCGAAGCTCTCCCAGTTGAACTCGGGGAGAGCAGCCAGCTCCCGCTCCAAGGCCTCCATGTCGAAGCCGGAGACGAGGGTGGTCTGGTTGTGCACGTGGACGTAGGCCCTGCGCTGCTCGTCGGTGAGGTGGTCGAGCGCGATGGTGGGCAGCTCGTCCATGCCCAGCCGCTCGGCGGCGAGGACGCGGCCATGCCCCTCCACGATGATGGGGTGACCCTCTGCGTCGTGCCAGACGCCCACGGGGTCGTTGAAGCCGAACTCTTGGATGCTGGCCGCTATCTGCTCCACCTGCTCGTCGGTGTGAATCTTCGCGTTGCCCGCGTAGGGCACCAGGTCCTCGGTGGGGGTCATCGTGACGGTCAGGTTCGGCATGCTGCCTCCAAAAGGTTCGACATTGTAGCGCGAGTCGGCGGGAATGAAAATTGACCACCCCGTCCGAACTCGGTTTTTGGTGTGCAAGCCCT
>CAMPCT010000283.1 GCA_946647055.1 uncultured Atopobium sp.
TCAACTGCCACCGCCACTTCGACCACGCGGGCAACAACTGGCACTTCGACGAGGTCCTGATTCCCGACGAGCCGCTCGCCATCTGGCAGTCGCAGGTGGGCGTCGAGCACAAGTACCTCGCCAACCAGACCGATCCCGACATGTTCGTGTTCGACTACCCCGAGGGCTTCGTGCCCGACGACTACTGGATCCGCCCCTTCAACGCGCGCGTCATCGAGGACGGCCACGTCTTTGACCTGGGTGACCGCAAGGTCGAGGTCATCTACACCCCCGGCCACACCGAGGACCACCTCATGCTCTATGATCACGCGTTCGACATCCTCTTCTCGGGCGACATGATCTACCTCGACGTCATCTACGCGCAGTTTGGCAATGACATCATGGGTCACTCGAACGTGCCCGACTACATCGCGTCGCTCGAGAGGGTCAAGGAGTGCTTCCCCAACGTCAGGTACATCTACACCTCCCACAACGACTTCTCCGTACCCGTCGACTCGATCGACCGCATCCACGACGCGCTCATCGCCGTGCTTGACGGCACTGCCGTCGGGGAGCCGTTGCACGACGAGAAGTTTGGCTACTACGACGACCCCGAGACGATGAAGGAGTACTTCTTCGACGACTTCTCGATCGTCTACAAGGAGTAGCACCGCCCGCAAGTCGCCCATGGCGTGCTCCCGCGCGTCTTCATAGGAAACGTTTGTTCCCGGAACGGTTGTACGAGTTTTCAACAAGTTATATACTCTTGTCGAACAATCGTTCGCGCAGCAGCAACGCACCGGAGACACGCCATGGACACCCTCACCAAGCTGGGCATCCTTGCGGATGCCGCCAAGTACGACGCGGCATGCACCTCGTCGGGAGTCAGCAGGGGCCCCAAGAGGGGCCTGGTCGGCATGGCGAACGGTGGTGGCCTCTGCCACTCGTTCACCCCCGACGGCCGCTGCGTCACCCTCCTCAAGGTCCTGCTCTCAAACGCCTGCAGCTACGACTGCGCCTACTGCGTCAACCGCAGTTCGGCCACCTGCCAGCGTGCGACCTTTGGCGGCCGCGAGCTGGCAGAGCTCACCGTGGGCTTCTACAAGCGCAACCTCATCGAGGGGCTCTTCCTGTCCTCGGGGGTGCTGGGCACGCCCGACGCCACCACCGAGCGCATGGTCGAGTGCCTGTCCATCCTGCGGGGCGAGCTCAGGTTCAACGGGTACGTGCATGCAAAGGTCGTGCCGGGAACCTCGGCCGAGCTCGTCGACGCCCTGGGGCGCCTGGCAGACCGCCTCTCGGTCAACCTCGAGCTCCCCAGCGCCGCCTCGCTGAGCCTGCTCTGCCCCCAGAAGGACAAGGCCCAGATCGTGGGACCCATGGCACAGATCGCCCACACGCGCAGGGATGAGGAGCTGGCACTGGCGGAAGGCCGTCGGGGCAAGGGAAGGCTCCTCGGCGCGCCTGCCGCAGCGGAGCTTGCCCGCGCGCAAGGTCCCGTCGACGCGCATCTGGGACTCCTCCCCACGGCGGCAGAGGCGGACGCTCCCCTCTCCCCTGCTGTGTTTGGCAACGCCCTGACGCTCAGGAAGAGGTCGAGCGTGGCCAACCACAGGCGCTCCTTCGCGCCCGCGGGGCAGTCCACCCAGCTCATCATCGGTGCCACGCCCGAGGACGACAACCACATCCTCAAGCTCTCCCAGAGCCTCTATCAGAGGTTCGACCTCAAGCGCGTCTTCTTCTCGGCCTACCTTCCCATGCTGGACGACGAGCACCTGCCAGAGCCCGGGACGCCCGTGCCCCTCAGACGCGAGCATCGCCTGTACCAAGCCGACTGGCTCATGCGCTACTACGCCTTCACCCCCGACGAGCTGGTGAGCCCCGAACGTCCCTGGCTCGACCTCGACGTCGACCCCAAGCTCGCGTGGGCGCTCGCCCACATCGACCGCTTCCCCGTCGAGGTCAACGATGCGCCGCTCGAGGTCCTGTTGAGGGTTCCGGGAATCGGTCCCGTCGGGGCGCGCCGCATCCTGCGTGCGCGTCGGGCGGGGGCGCTCACGTTCGACGACCTCAAGAGCCTCAAGGTGACCCTCAAGCGCGCACGTCACTTCATCACCTGCTCAGGCAGGCGCGATGCGTCCTCGCCCCTCGACGTCGAGCTCATTCGCAGGAGGGTGGTGGAAGATGCCCAGGCAACCGCCTACAATCGCACGAGACGCGCCCGCGAGGGCAACCAGCTCGCCCTCTTCTGACCTTAGCCCATCACGGGCCTGTCCAGATTCGACCACCCTCGACCTGCTCTCGAGGCTGAGGAATCTCCTCGAAGACGGTCCTGTGCTCGTGTGTTGCGAGCCATCGCCCGAGTGCGTGCTGGGTGCCGTCGGCCTTGTCTACCTCGCCCATGCCGACCCCTCCATGGTGCGACTGGGCTCCGCTGACCTCGTCCAACCCCGCTTGGGCGAGACGGTCCTCGAGGTACGCCACTCCGACGGGATAGCCCTCCTCGCCCGACGCGTGTACGACGGGCTCAGGCGTAGGGTCGCACGTGGCTGCCGGCATGCCCGCCATGGCTCCTGTCGCGGATGCGACGGTGGCTGCGCCAGTCGTGTCCTCCTTGCCTGCGCCTCCGATAACCCCGACATGCCCCAGGCAGTCCATGCCTACGCCCGACTCTGCTTCGAGCGAGGACCGAAGGTTGCCGACATGCTCGCCCATGACGACGTCGCACGGCTCGAGTCAATCGCCCGTCACGTCATCAACGAGTGCGAGCACACCCGTCAGTTCGTCCGCTTCTCGCAGCTGCGCGACGGCTCGTTCTTCGCCCGGTTCTCCCCCAACGCGAACACCATCCCCCTCGTCGCGCGGTACTTCTCGTCTCGCATGGGGGGCGAGCGCTTCTGCATCCTCGACCCCGTGCACCTCGTCGCCGCGCTCCACGAGCCTGGTGAGCCCTGCCAGGTCATCCGCCTTGACGAGAAGCTCTGCGAGACGCTCGCCGCAAAGGCAGCGGCATCCGATGCGGACAACGTCATGCGCGAGCTCTGGCGAACCTTCTACCAAGGCCTCACCCTCCCCGACCGCACGCCCTCCGATCGTGGATATGACCTCCGCGCACACTGGATGCCCAAGCGCTTCTGGCCTGACCTTCCCGAGCTTGGCTGAAGCCTGTCGTCGCGACTGCCCTGCAGCCGGTTTTCCTCGATATGGACCGGGTACGGCTCCCAAAACGCGAGATGTACCGGGTACGGCTCCGTAT
>CAMPCT010000284.1 GCA_946647055.1 uncultured Atopobium sp.
ACGAGGTCATCATCTCGCCCGTGGGCGCCACCATCGGCTGCCACCTGGGACCGGGTGCCGTGGTGCTCAACTTCTGGGGCACGCCCCGCGAGCCCAAGATCGAGCTGTAAAGCTTCAAAAAGCATACATTTCAGTTTGGTTATCCGGGTTTCTCTTAGAGGAACTCGGATAATTCATTTAGAATGCACGCCCCCTCCAACCCTACTCCGACCAGCCAGCGCTTGCTCCCTGCAGCTCGACCATGTGCGCGAAGGTACCGCCCGCTGCGAGCAGGCGTTTATCCATCATGCGAGCTACTGACCCTTCTGCGCGGAAGTTAGAACAGTCTTATTCTAGCCGATAGCTTGAATAGAGCGGCGCCCCCACCGGAGAGAGTGGCGGGGACGCCGAAACGCTATTGCGATCCTGTCTTGGGAAGGAGACGGGAAGATCGCCTGATCGTGGAGGTTAGTCCGCAATCACCGGGGTCTCGCACTTGGTGAGCGGAGCGACCTTATAGGTGGCGACGCGCTCGTCGTCGATCACGCCGGACCAGTTGAGGCCGAAGCAGAAGTCGTAGACGTTGCCCTCGGAGTCGGTGTAGCACTCCATGTCGCGCGGCACATCGCAGAGCTGGGCCTCGACGGTGTCCATATCCTTGGGCATCTGGTACTGGAGCAGGCCGTAGGGCTCGCTCTTGCCGGTGATGACGCGCAGGAAGGAATCCATGGCAACCTCGCCCCAGGAGAGCAGGATCACGTCTGCGTAGGGCTCGATCTCGTAGAAGCACATGGGATGGTTGGCCTCGATGACGAGGATGAGCTTGGCGGTCTCGGGGAGCTTGGACTTGATGTCGATGACCCAGTCGAGCTCGGACTCGTTGGTGGCATAGGTGTCGGCGCCATAGTGCGCACGGTTCTCCTTGGTGCCGTCCTCGAGGATGTCGCCGGCAACGGAGACCTGCTTGACGCTCGGACCGTCGGCGGTGTAGGGACGATACTGCAGCGAGACGGGGCGCCAGACGATGGGGCCGCCGGTCGCACGGTCGAACATGGGCTCGTCGTTGCCCGAGTAGCCATCGAAGGCGTCCTGCGGGTTCTTGATGCGCACGACGGCGTACTGCACATCGGCAAGCTCCTCGGCGGTGAGGCGCGTGATGTCGCTCTCCTGGAGCTGCGGGTTGCCGTTCTCGTCGGCCTCGCCGGTGGGATCGCCCACGGCGTCGGTCACGACCTCGAAGAACTCAGAGGCCAGGGTGTCGTCGATGCAGGTGTTGGCGTTGGCCTGGACGGCTGGCGCGAACGGGGGGAAGCCAGGGTCGTAGGGGCTGAACTTCCTCGGGACGTAGACCTTGGGCTTGTCGGCCATGCCGTCCTTGGCAATCACGTTGCCGGCGTTCTTGAGCATGATGATGCACTTGTCGGCGATGTCCTCGGCGGCAGCCTTAGCGGCCTCAGACTCGAAGAGCTCCTTGGCGGCCGACCTGTCGCAGTAGGGCTGGTCGAACAGCTGCACCTGGAACATGAGCCTCGCGATGCGGCGGGCGGACTCGTGGACCATCTTGGAGGCCTCGTCAAGGCCGCGCTCCTCGGCGATCATGTCGAAGGCGGGCTTGCCGTGGCTCTCGGGGTAGAACTGGCCGCCGTACTGGTCGACGCCGGCCTCGAACATAACCTTGAGGCGCTCCTGCTCGGTGAGGTCGTCAAGGCCGCGCTGAGTGGGTCCGATGATGTTCCAGTCGGAGCAGATCATGCCGTCCCAGCCGGCGTTGCGCAGGATGGAGAGCTGCTTGGCGTTGAAGCCGCCGCCCACGAGCGGACCGTACTCCTCGTCCTCGCTGTAGGCGACGCCGTAGTTGGGCATGATGGAGGCCATCTCGCCGGTCACGGAGTCGAGCTTCAGACCGCCGTCGAGGAACGGGATGAGGTGGGCCCTGTAGTTGTCGCCCTCGAAGACGTCGTACTTGCCGGGCTTGACGTGGTCGTTGCAGCCGGTCTCGATGGCGCCGGCGCCCACGAAGTGCTTGAGCATGGTGGCAACGGACTCGTCGCCCCAGCCGAGGTCGTCGGTGGCCTCGTCGTCACCCCAGGACGACTGCATGCCGGCACAGTAGGCCTGTACGAAGTCGCGGGTGAGCGCGGGGTCCTCGGACTCGGCGCCGTTGAGGCGCTTGACCGTGGGGTTGGTGTAGAGGTCGATCTGGGGCCCCAGGTTGACGGTGACGCCGGTGTAGCGCCATGCGCGGCTGGTCCACATGCCGGCCTTGCGCCAGAGGTCCTTGTCCATGAGCGGGGCGAGGCCGCAGCCGGTGGGGATGCCGAGGGAGGAATACGGATCGGTGGAGTTCATGTACGGGATGCCGTAGGGACGCTCCTCGCACATGGTCTGGACCTTGTTGATCCACTGGATATCGGTGGCATAGGACTCGGCATTGGAAGCGAGACGCGAGACGCCCGCTGCGGAGCCCTTGGCGATGAGGCCGAAATCGGGATCCTCGGCACCCTCGCTCTTGTCGGCGACACCGCCGTGGAACATGAGCTTGATGCAGTCATCGTCGGAGAGCACGGCGGCCAGCGCAGCAGCGCGCACATCGGCGGTCTGGCGCCAGTCCTCGTAGAAGTCGAGCTTGCCGTTGCCGTCGAGATCCTTGAAGGCAAGGCCGTTCACCTGGATGATCTTTGCGGTATTCGCAACGCCGATCACAACGCCGTTGGGATTGGTCGCGCGGGTCCAGCCGTCGCGGGTCTCCTCTGAAGTCCAGAGAGCCTCGACGTCCTCGCCGTCGGGATCGATGGGATACGCAGATGCATCGGGTGCGGCGAACGCATCGCCGGCAGGCTCGGGCGCAGGCTCGCCGCCCTCATCGCCGCCCTCGGCAGGTGCTGCGCCATTGTTGTTCGCGCAAGCGGCCAACGCAAGCGCGCCGGCTCCGGTTGCAACCTCGAGGAAGTTCCTTCTCGTCAATTTCGTGCTCACAGTGTCTCTCCTTCCGAACCCAACTGTGCTACCGTTGCGGTAGTCACCTCGATGCATGCGATGCGGCCGCACGCATCTCTGGCAACTACCGCACCTCGGATGCTACGTTGCGAGTCCATGCGGTGGATGCCGTTGTGCAAAAACTGTCGAGATTGCGTCGGAAACGTGCGTTGAGGAGTTGTCAAGGTGAGCACAGAAGAGAACGGCCGCCCCATCGGCGGGGATACAGCCAACGGCGCTCAGATGGAGTCGGGT
>CAMPCT010000285.1 GCA_946647055.1 uncultured Atopobium sp.
GGGGATGTAGCTCAGCTGGGAGAGCGCGGGCTTTGCAAGCCTGAGGCCGAGGGTTCGAGCCCCTTCATCTCCACCAGGACGCACGGGGGCACCCTTCGGGGTGCCCTATCCGTAAGAAGGGCACGCACGATGATCAACTTCCGCTTGGCAAACGTCATCCTCAACGACTCGCCCCGCTCCGACGACTACCCCGACCTCTACATGCGGAGGACGCCCGCCGTCACCGCCCATGACGGCGTGACCACGCTCGCCAGCCCCGGTGCCGTGCGCATCGACTTCGCCACCTACCTCAACGCCTTCTCCAACATCAAGTGGCGTCGCTACACGGTGGTCGACAACGTCTGGCTGCACCTCAGGGCACGTGGCACCATGGACGTCGAGCTGTGCCGCATCGACGAGTCGGACGGGGACCCGCTCCGCACCATCCTCGACGTGCGCCACATCGAGAGCGACGAGCTGGTCGACCTCGAGTACGAGTTCGACGCCGCGGACGCGACCCTCCTCTCGTTCCAGATCGTGACCATGGGCACCGCCGAGCTTGCCGAGGCGTGGTACTACACCAAGGTAGAGGAGGACGCCCTCCGCACGGTGGAGCTGGCAATCGCCACCACCACCTTCAAGAAGGAGGACTACATCCTCAAGAACATTCGCCTCATCGAGGAGGGGCTCCTTGGCTGCGACGAGCCGGTCGCTAATCACCTCACCCTGCACGTCTCAGACAACGGCCGCACCCTCGACGCCGAGGCCCTCAGCCACGGCCGCGTCCACGTGCATCCCAGCGACAACGTGGGCGGTGCCGGTGGCTTCACGCGCGGCATGATCTGCGCCATGGACCAGGAGCCCAAGGCCACCCACGTCCTGCTCATGGACGACGACGTCCAGGTCCTGCCCGAGGCCATCAAGCGCACCTTCAACGTCCTGTCCCTCGTGAACGACGAGTACGCCGAGGCGCTCGTCTCCGGCGCGATGATGGCCTTCGAGCGCCAGGACGTCTTCCACGAGGACACGGGCTACGTGCAGAAGTGGGGCGCCTTCACGACCTACAAGGGGGAGTACCGCGTCAACACCCTCAAGAAGGTCGTCGAGGTGGAGTGCGTCGAGCCACACGCCCACAACCGCTACGCGGGCTGGTGGTACTGCTGCATCCCCATGAGCGTCATCGAGCGGGTCGGCCTTCCGCTGCCCCTGTTCATTCGCGGTGACGACGTCGAGTACGGCATGCGCTGCGGCGGGCCCTTCATCACCATGAACGGCATCTGCCTGTGGCACCAGGTCTTCTCCAACAAGTACCGTGCCTTCTTCGAGCGCTACCAGTTCAACCGCAACGTGCTCGTCGCCCAGGCGACCTGCGGCATGGCCCCCGACATCGACTTCCTCGACTTCCTCAAGGCAAACGTCCAGCTCGACTTCAAGCACTTCAACTACGAGGGCGTCGAGCTTGCCCTCGACGCGCTGGACGACTACATGCGGGGACCCGAGTGGCTCATGTCGGTGAACCCGGGCGACCTGCTCCGCAAGCATTCGGCAAAGAACGACAAGCTCGTCCCCATCGACCAGATCGACGACGAGCGCGTGCGCAACGCCAACTTCCATCCCAAGGTCCTCAACAAGATGAAGAAGAAGGCGCCCATGATGCGCAAGTTCCGCTCCTTCGTGCAGAAGGCGTACGACTACGGCACGCAGAACGGCCAGCGCCTGGTGCCGCGCATCGCCCAGGGCAACGGCCTTGCGGTCATGTCCCACGACGGGTGGGCCTACGACCCCAACGAGATCCGCGGTGCCGGCGCCATCCTCTTCGTCTCGTCCGACGGCCGCGAGGGCGTGCTCCGCACGCGCGACACCGCCCGCTTCCACGAGCTCGACCGTCGCTACCAGAAGACCCTCAAGGAGTACGAGTCCCGCAAGGAGGAGCTGCGTGCCGCGTATGCAGCGGCAAAAGAGCAGATGACCTCCATAGAGTTTTGGCGTCGCTACCTTATGATGGACTAGAACGTCCCAGCGTCGATGGTCTGGAGGACAACATGAAGGGCATCATCCTTGCCGGCGGTTCGGGCACGCGCCTGTATCCCCTCACCAAGGTCACGAGCAAACAGCTCCTGCCGGTCTATGACAAGCCCATGATCTACTATCCGCTCTCGACGCTCATGCTGGCGGGCATCAGGGACATCCTCGTCATCTCGACGCCCACCGACCTGCCGCGCTTCAAGGAGCTGCTGGGCGATGGCTCGCAGTTTGGCGTGACCCTCTCCTATGCCGAGCAGCCCTCGCCCGACGGCCTCGCCCAGGCGTTCATCATCGGCGAGGAGTTCGTCGCCGGCGAGTCCTGCGCCCTCATCCTGGGCGACAACATCTTCTATGGCAACGGCTTCTCGCGTCACCTGCGTCACGCGGTCTTCAACGCCGAGCAGAACGGCGGTGCCACGGTCTTTGGCTACTACGTGGACGACCCCGAGCGCTTTGGCGTGGTCGAGTTCGACGAGAACGGCCATGCCGTCTCCATCGAGGAGAAGCCCGCGAACCCCAAGAGCAACTACGCGGTCACCGGCCTGTACTTCTACGACAAGGACGTCTGCGAGAAGGCCAAGCAGGTGAAGCCGTCCGCCCGCGGCGAGCTTGAGATCACGACCCTCAACGAGATGTACCTCAACGAGGGCAGGCTCGAGGTCGTCACCCTGGGCCGTGGCTATGCGTGGCTCGACACCGGCACCATGGACTCGCTCTTCGAGGCCTCCAACTTCGTGCGGACCATCGAGAACACCCAGGGCATCCTGGTCTCGGTCTGCGAGGAGATCGCCTTCCAGAACGGCTGGATCACCATCGACCAGCTTGCCGCGGCCGCCAAGGAGTATGGCAAGAGCCCCTACGGCGAGCACCTGCAGAAGGTCGTCGAGAACAAGATCAAGCAGACCAGCGAGGACTAGGGTCTCTTCACGCACCGCATCTACTGCCCAAAACGAAGACGACACACAACCCGAGGAGTAGAGATGGCCATGAACAACCGACGTTTCCGCACAATGGCAGGGACCCTGCTCGCGCTCCTGTTGGCCGTCGTCCTGCTGCCCGCCCCGGCCCTGGCCGAGGACGGCACCGAGGCGCCCCTGCTGGAGGACACACCTGCCATCGTCGACGAGACGGTCGATTCCGAGTCGGAGGATCTCGCTGACGAGCAGGTGGTGCCCGTGGTAGACGAGCAGGCGCCGG
>CAMPCT010000286.1 GCA_946647055.1 uncultured Atopobium sp.
CGCGAGAAGGTCGGCACCTACTGCTGGAGCGGCCGGGAGTAGGTACGGGGCTACCTCGCGCCTGTTCCAGTTAGGTATTTCCCCAAATGGAATAGCATCACGAAAAGCGGCATCATTTTGCGCTGAAGACGGTGGCGAGGCGGCATCGACAGTTCTATACTTGTACCAATGTGGAAAACGAAACGCAGCAGCGGCGTCTAGATGACACCAACAACCAATGGGGCCATGCAGGGAGGCGGGTATCCGCCGACTTTGCTTTGGAGGTTTGAGATATGCGTAGTACGGTTGTCCCCAGGCGGATTGCAGGGCTTGCCCTGGCGGCGGTCCTGTCGTTGGGCGTGGCAACGGCGGGGGTCACCTCCGCCCTGGCAGACCCCGTCGAGGCAGACCCCCCTGTCGTGGCGGAGGCCGACGAACCGACGGACGACGTCCTGTCGCCGGAGGCGGGGGACGAGGCCACAGGGCCGTCAGCCGCCCCTGACGCCGAGGCGCCGGGGCAGGACGCGGACGACGTTGGCGAATCGTCCCAGGATGGGACGGGCCAGCCTGCCGCCCCCGCTGCGACCGAGGACCCCGCGACCGCCGTCGGCGAGGTCGAGCCGGCAACTGTCGAGGGTTCCGTCGAGAACGCGCCCCTCGCCTCCGCCGCCCGTTCCGACGTCCCGCTTGGCACCGATGCCGGCGACCTCGTGGGGAGCCGTCTCGTGCCCACCATCAGCGAGGTCATCCTCAACTCCGATGGTGCGGAGATGTACAAGACCACCATCGCCATCCTCGAGAAGCAGCCGGAGCCCGATGACACCTACGCGTACCTGACCGGCCAGTCATCCTCGTACTTCATCGCCATCAGCAACCAGGACAACGACATCATGAGAAACGTCGTGCGCGTCTACTTCGCGTACGATGGCGCGGACCAGCAGATGGGCGCCTTTCCGGCGGGCAAGACCTACAACCTCGTCAACACCAGTACGGGCTCGACCTATCCCATGAAGGTCATCGAGACGGACGTCTCCAACGTCTTCTACTACGAGATCACGGGCATTCTCCCCGGCGAGACGCTCGGCTTCAACAACAGCGTCGACTACGCAAGCCCCAACACGCCGGGCGGCACGCTGCGCATCTGGACCGAGAGCCTCACCGTCGAGGAGGCCGCCGCGACAGAGGGCACGGTCATCGCTCCCGATGGTGACTACATCCAGATCGACTGGGACACCTTCCCGACGATCTATGGCATCAACAAGGCGAACTCCGGCGTCCGCGAGAACTCCTCGGGGTCCGCCGCCCTGCTCACCGCGTCCGTCCAGGCGACGCCTGAGGGCGAGGGTGCCGTGAGGAACCTCGCCTGGACCATCTCCGAGAGCACGGTCTCCGGCACCCACTCGACGAGCGAGGGCCTCGACTACGTGCTCAAGGGGACGTACGAGGACGTCATCGACCTTCCCGACGAGCTCTACTGGCGGCCCGAGGTGCTCGATGTCATTGAGAACGGTCCAAAGCTCACGTCCAACGCCGACATCAATGACGCCACCAAGGACGGTTGGTGGACCACCAACAAGTCCGTGCTGTGCAACAGCACGGGGACGGTCTCCCACATGGTGCTCTGCGTGCGCTCCGGTGGCGTCACCTATGATGTCTGCTACATCCGCAAGACCAGCTCGAGCAACTCGTCGGGCATCACGGGCTTCACGCCCTCCATCGTCACCGAGGGCGGGGAGAAGAAGCTCAAGCTCAGCTGGTACCTCACCAACAGCAGCTCCGCCAGCGGGCAGTCCAGGTCTGCGGAGTACGGCACGCAGGGGTTCTACCTGCGCGTCGGCGACAACGTCGTCCTGGCGGACCTCGACGCGATCAACGACCTCTACGAGGCCGACCCCTCGAGCCTGAGCAGCCTCATCAAGATAGACAACTCGGTCGAGGTCACACGCGACTACTCCTATAGCCCTGACAGGACCGCGTCGAGCACGGCCCAGCGCGTGGCAGAGGTGAAGACGGGCTGGAACGTCGACAAGGTGTGGCAGAACGCCCCCTATGGATACCGGTATCCCTATGGCGGCACCAACGAATACTCCATCGTCAGGATCAACAACACGGGCATCCTGAGCATTCGGCAGTGGGGCAAGCTCGTCGAGGGATCAGAGGGCGAGACCGATGGCGTCATTCTGACCGACAGCCTCGACACGAGCTTCTTCATCACGCCCGAGAACATCGTTGCCATGCTCAACGAGACGAAGGCGATTGGAGCTGGACAGAACTCCCAGAACGTGCCCCTGGGCGACTGGCTCACCATCACCATTACCAATGCGACGCTCTGCACGCCCGGTGCGTACCAGCCGTCTGACGGCGTCGACCAGAGCGGCAAGTACGCCGTGAACGCGTCCGTGCAGGCGACGGCCGACCAAAGCGCCCGCGTGTTCGAGGGCGCGACCATCACCATCACAAAGAACGCAGAGGGCAAGGTCGAGGTCACGCTTTCGGGTGACACCACCGAGGCCAATAACACGACCTATGTGGTCGACGATGCGGCGGGCCTCGAGGCCCTGTTCACCCGGCTGGGCTATTTCCCAACGCACAACACCAGGTACGCCGTCATATATCAGACGGATGACACCTTCGTCCTCAAGCCGGGACAGGAGCTCGACATCACCCTGCGCACCACCTGCAAGACCACGCCCATGATGCTCACGACCGACAATGAGTCCTACTACCCGAGCCAGTATGTGACCGTGGGCAACATAGCGACCGTCAACGCGAACGTTGCCGGCCAGTACCTGTCATCGCAGCTCAACGTCAACCACGGCTACTACCACCAGTGGCAGCGCGAGCTCTTCCTCTACAAGGTGGGTTACCTGCAGGGGAGCAGCTCAGCCCTCAACTATGGCAACAGCAACCCGCCCAAGGTTCCCGAGGGCTCGGTCCTCGAGGTGGAGGTCTATGGCTACAACTATGGCAGCCTCGAGTACGACCACATGCAGTTTGCCGACCACATGAACGGCTGCCAGGTGCTGCTGGTTCCCAAGGACCTCAACCCCGGTCTCGCGTCGTATGGCCTCGAGGTCTACTCGACGGGTGGCCACGACTACTACCTGCTCAACAAGCCGGGAACCTATACGGACGTCATCGTGGGCGCCACCTCGCGCAACAACCTGACGAGCTACAACGAGACCTACAAGGCCGAGACCATCACGGTCGAGCTTAACGGCA
>CAMPCT010000287.1 GCA_946647055.1 uncultured Atopobium sp.
GCAGCAGGAAGACGACGGACAGGCCGAAGAGCATCCAGAAGATGTTGTTGGCGATAAAGTCGTTGGGGATGAGCTGGATGCACAGGATGAGCGAGGTCACCACGCCGTTGGTAAGGGCGGCTCCGTCGGGCATGCCGGTCTTGGGGTTCATCTTGCCAAAGACCTTGGGCATGTTGCCGGTCTGGGCGGCGTAGGCGGCGCAGGAGTTGACGCCGAAGGACCAGGAGGCCATGTTGGCAAACATCGTGACCAGGAACAGCAGAGCAATGATCTTGTACAGGGCGCCGTTGCCCACCATGGACTCAAGGGCGACGACCATGCCAAAGTCGGGGTCGATCTCGTCGGCGGGAATTGCCGCGCCAATGCCGAAGGACGCGAACAGGTAGATGAAGGCGATGGCGGCACCGCCCAGGATGATGGCGCGCGGAATCTCGGCCTTGGGATCCTTCATGTCGCCGGTCATGGTGCAGATGACCTCGAAGCCCATGAAGTTGAAGATGATGATGGACAGGTAGCCCAGCGCGGAAGTGTTCGTGAGGTCGGGCAGGAAGGTGCTCGCGCTCATGTCGGAGGCAAAGCCGTTCTGGGTGGCGTACCAGATGCCGACGCAGCCCACGACCACGGCCACGATGACCTTGATGATGGCGCCGCCGTTGAGGACCCACTCGGAGTCGGCGACCGGCGAGAAGGCCATGAAGGTGACGATCCAGGTGAAGGCCAGCTCGATGGCGAGGGTAATCCAGATGTTGGACTCGAAGTCGAAGCCAAAGATGGTGGTCATGATGTAGGGGAACAGCGTGGCCAGCGAGGCGATCCAGAAGGGGTAGTTCACCCAGTAGTAGTAGGACACGCGGGCGGCCCACTTGTCGCCCAAGCCCTCGCGGACCCAGTCAATGATGCCGCCGTCGCTCTCGTAGGTGGTGCCCAGCTCGGCAGTGGCCAGGGCGTACGGGAGCAGGAAGGTGACGATCAGGAAGATCCACCAGAAGAATTGCTGGTTGCCGATGGCGGCAGCCGGTGCGCACGCCTCGCACACGAAGACGACGCAGATCACCGTGGAGATGATCGTAAAGAACGATAGGCCCTTCTTTTCCACTTTCTTTCCTCTCTCTTGCCAGTAATGCCGTTCACAACGCCCGAGCCCGTCAACTCGGACGACTATGTCAAGAGTGAGTATGACAGGGGAACATAGGCCTTGCGAGTTGATTCGGGTTTAGGTGGACTGGGTAAAAGATTAGTGCTTTTAACTGGCATTATGCGATTCGTTGAGACGAGTTGATGCGGCTGTTCCGACCAAGGATAGAGGCCCCCGACGCCTCTCCAGACGTCAGGGGCCTCCCGTTTCGAGTCTCGCTATGCTAGTCGTGAATCTTCCCGTGCTTTGACACGGAGCGCTGGTGCATGAAGAAGAACACGGCCGCCGTGAGGACAAGGCCAAAGACGAGCGAGAGCCACTCGTTGCGGGTGACACCCGCGAAGACGTACGTGATCGCGCTCGTACCGGCAGCCAAAAGGGCGTAGGGCAGCTGGGTGGCCACGTGGTCGATGTGGACGCAGCCCGCCCCCGTGGACGAGAGGATCGTGGTGTCGGCCATCGGCGAGCACTGGTCGCCAAAGACGACGCCCGCAAGCACGGCACCCAGCACGAGGGAGATGGTGTCGGGTGCGACCTTGGCGCAGATGGCGATGGCAGGCGGGATCATGATGGCCATGGCGCCCCAGGACACGCCCGTGGCGAAGGCGATGGCGGCCGTCACGATGAAGAGCACGACCGGCAGCAGCATCGCGGGTGTCTCGGAGGGCACGAGGCCTGCCACGAAGGGGCCGGTGGCCAGCACGTCGTCGCCCATGACGGTGGCGACGGTCCACGCGAGCAGCAGCATGAGCAGGGCGTCGACCATCGACTTGGCGCCGTCCATGTAGGCCGTGCACAGCTGGTCGATGGTGATGATCTTGCGCGGGATGTACATGACGAAGATGAGGACGCTGCAGGCGACGCTGGCGTAGAGCAGCGACATGGTGGACTCGGACTCCTGGAGCGCCTGGAAGGGCGGCACACCATTGAAGAAGCCGCCGGTGCCCAGCATGAACAGCACCGCGAACACGGCCATGGAGACCATGGGGATCACCAGGTCGGAGGCGCGGGCCTTGCCCGGGTCGAACACGGTCTCGTTGTCCCGCTCGTCCGCGCCCTCGCGGCGGGTGGTGTCGTGACCGGCAAGGGCGTTCTTCTCGGCCTCCACCATGGGACCAAAGTTGACGTTCCAGATGGCCGTGCACACCACGCAGAGCAGCGTGAGCCATGCGAAGTAGTTGTAGGGGATGGTGGTGAGGAACGCGCCGAAGCCCGTGATGGGGAAGCCGTAGCGATCAAGCTCGGGGGTGATGAGCAGCACGACCGTGGCCACCCAGCTGGAGAGCGGCACCAGGATGGTGACGGGGGCTGCGGTGGCGTCGCAGATGTAGGCGAGCTTGGCGCGGCTGATCTTGAGGCGGTCGGAGATGGGTCGGATGACGTTGCCCACCGTGAGGGCGTTGAAGTAGTCGTCCACGAAGATGAGGATGCCCAGGCCCCAAGCGGCGAGGAGTGCCCCCGTGCGGGTCTTGACGTGGGGCTCCGACCACTTGGCGAAGGCGGCGGAGCCTCCTGCCACGATGAGGGTCTCGACGATGCCGCCCAAGACCACGATGAACGCGAAGAGGATGATGGCCTCCTCGTCGGCGATGGACGCCAGGAGCGCCTGGGTCGTCTCGTAGAAGGGGCCGAGGATGGGGTTGGCAACCGCCAGCACGGACTTGTCGGGCGCAAACCACACGTAGATGCAGTAGCCGATGAAGACGCCCATCAAAAGCGACGACACCGGTCGCTTGGTCTTGATGGCCAGCGAGATCGCCACGATGGGCGGAATGAGCGAGAGCCAACCGTACGCAGAGCCCATTGCAAACCTCTCTTCTCCTAGGAACTACGCGTCCCCACGAACGCGCATCGACAGCAGCAGCGCCCTCTCGTATCCCATGACGACTCCCTCTTCCCAACTGGGTGTTACGTGGCTAGTGTATTCCCGCGGCGACCGATTGGCTCGAGAAAGGGGGCCAGCGGCTAGTTGAAATGAGTTGACTTGGGAATAACAGGGCCCCCACTGCCTCTGGAGGCGATGGGGGCCCTCTTTGGACGACTCGTGACGGGGGGTCACGCGGT
>CAMPCT010000288.1 GCA_946647055.1 uncultured Atopobium sp.
CTCTCGTTCCACCCGCTGTTCAACGCCGGAGTCCACGTCTTCGTGGGCGAGCAGCACCCCCTAGCAAGGCGCGCGTCGGTCAGCCTGGAGGACCTCGAGCCCTGGCCGCGCTATTCCTTCGAGCAAGGCACGACCAACTCGTTCTACTACTCCGAGGAGCCGTTCGGGCACCTACGCCACGACCGCAACATCCGCATCACCGACCGCGGCACGCTCACCAACCTCCTCACGAGCTTCAACGGCTATACCGTGTCGACCGGCGTGCTCTCGAGCGAGATGCACTCGGGCATCGTGGCGATTCCCCTCGACGAGGACGAGGTCATGCAGGTGGGCTACGTCATGAACCGAGAGCGACGCCCCGCCTCGCTCCTGCTGCGCTACATCGACGAACTCCATCGTGTCATCGCCGAGAACCCCGCCGTCGACCCGCTGTGAGACGATGACGTCCCGATCTTGACTTGTTGCCAAAAAGCCCGAAACCAAGGTCATCCGACCCCGTGTTTCGGGCTGTTTGGCAACCTTTGCCTTGGACGGGACCCCTACCGAACCCCCTACCGGTAGAACTCCTCCATGTCATGGGCCATGGCCTCGAGCGTGGGCACGTCGACGTAGGCCATGTGACCACAGCCGTAGCGATAGAACTCGACGTTGGCGCGAAGCTCGGGCGAGAGGAACTGGCAGGAGATGTCATGGATGACGTTCCACCAGGTGGTGGCGGCATCGTAGCGACCGCCAAGGATGGCGACGCGCGTCTTGGGGCTGCGGCGCAGCGCCGTGGCGATGTCATAGGCCACGTTTGGCGCGGCGACCTTGTCGCCAGTACCGCAGACCTCGTGCTCCCAGTTCCACTTGGCACCAACTGCCGGGTAGTTGTTGGACAGGTAGCGCGCCGGGGCGTGATAGCCAAGCTCGTGCAGGAAGCTGCGGAAGGCGGCCGTCCAGGCAGCGTCGACCGCGTCGTCGGCGGCGTCCTCCGCGGCGAACCAGTCGGACGAACGCTGGACGGTTGCGGGGGCATCGGAGGCAAAGCGCATGTCGAGGCGTCCCGTCACCTTGCCGCGGTCAAGCAGGAGGTTGCGGCGGAAGTCATCGAGCTCGACGCGGAGGTGGTGCCTCATGAGCAGGTCCTCGGGAAGCCCGATGAACCCAGAGAGCCCGTGCGCGACCTCGGCCTCGCGCTCCCTTCCCAGGCGGTCGCCTAAGAGCAGCGCCGGGGCCAGGACCTCCTCGTCGAAGGCCATGGCCTCATCGAACCACTCGTCGACGTCGCGACCCTGGCCGCGCACGCCAAAGAACTGCGCGGTCGCCGCATAGGTAGGCATCATGCCCAGATAGTAGAGGTCGCTGCCAGGCAGGGTCTGGACCCAGTCGAAGATGGCTGAGAGCATGACGACGCCCGTCACATGCACGCCTCGCTCTCCCAGGAGGCGCATGAGGACGGCGTTGCGCACGGTGCCGTACGACTCGCCAAAGAGGTACACGGGGCTCGACCAACGACCGTTCTCCTCGAGCCAGGTGAGGATGGCACGGCAGAAGGCGTCGGCGTCACCGTCGATGCCAAAGATCTTGCTCGTGTCGGCACCGTCCGCCACCATCGAGAAGCCCGTCCCCAGGGCGTCAAGGAAGACGAGGTCGCTCTGGCGCAGCAGGGTTGCGGGGTTGTCGACGACGGCATTGTCGTGACCCAGATGGTTGGTGCCGTCGGTCTCGACGCGACGGGGACCGATGCCACCAAAGTTGATGGGGACCGAGGCGCAGCCGGGGCCACCGTTGTAGCAGAAGGTGACGGGACGGTCGCCCTCGACGTCAGCCACATAGGAGAGGGAGAACATGCGGCCGAGCAGGGTCCCGTTGTCGGAGCGCACCTCGAGGTGGGCGGCACGGGCGTCATAGTCGATGGCCTCGCCCTCAGAGATGCCGGAGCCCCTCCATGCGAGACGCTTGGCCGCAGGCTCGGGAACGGCCTGGTCGACGTCTGGCGCACAGGTGACGAAGGCCTCCGTGCTTACGGACCTCTGGGTGTTCTTGCTCTGTTCCTGCTCGGGCATGATGCCTCCTTGGTCTGGACGATTGACTTCTTGACTACAGAAACGTAGCACAAATGGATGCCATTCACAGAAATATAACGTTATATGACGTGATAACGTGTGTGACATAAGACGGGCTGCCCGTCACGCCATCTGGCGCATTGGACAGCCCGCCCC
Source organism: uncultured Atopobium sp. (assembly GCA_946647055.1). Next base: position 2,205 of record CAMPCT010000288.1, read on the forward strand.
GTCTTGTGTCAGCCCGTGGATCCTATCAGTGCGTTCCACGCTTCATGCGAATGCGGTTGTTCGCCCGTTCGAGTGCCCTACGAGCTCGGTCTCGGTCGATGGCCTCGTCAAAGCTCTCGAGGCGCTGCTCCGCACGCTCCTTTGCCCTCAAGGCGCGATCGATGTCGATGTCGTTCGCGTTCTCGATGGAGTGGGTCAGAATCGTGCACTGGTTGTTGCGGAAGAAGATGGTCCCGCCTCCCACCGCATAGGTCTGGCGGACACCATCCTCGTCCATGGTCATCTCGGAAGCGGTGAGCGTGGCAACGATGGCTGCGTGGTTGGGCAGGATGCCCCTCTGGCCTTCAGGCGTGATCACGTTGATGATGGACGCCTTGGTCTGCCGATAGAGTCCCCGCGGGGTGTAGATGGCGACATCAAACTGCATAGCCCAGTTCCTTGGCCTTCTCCTCGACGTCCTCGATGGTTCCGGCAAACATGAACGCCTGCTCGGGATACTCGTCATAGTCGCCGCTCAGCAGCGCCTTGAAGCTCCTGACGGTCTCCTTGAGCGGCACGTACTTGCCGGGGATGCCGCTGAACTGCTCGGCCACGTTGAAGGGCTGAGACAGGAAGTTGCGCGCGCGGCGTGCGCGGGCGACGACCAGCTTGTCCTCCTCGGAGAGCTCCTCCATGCCCAGGATGGCGATGATGTCCTGGAGCTCCTTGTAGCGCTGCAGCAGCTCCTGCACCTCGTGCGCGACCTTGTAGTGCTCCTCGCCCACCACCAGCGGGTCGAGGACGCGCGACGAGGAGTCGAGCGGGTCGACGGCGGGGTAGATGCCCAGGGAGGCGATGCCACGGTCGAGAACCGTACGGGCATCCAGGTGCGAGAAGGTGGTCGCCGGTGCCGGGTCGGTCAGGTCGTCCGCAGGCACGTAGATGGCCTGCACCGAGGTGATCGATCCGTCGGCGGTGGAGGTGATGCGCTCCTGGAGCTGGCCCATCTCGGT
>CAMPCT010000289.1 GCA_946647055.1 uncultured Atopobium sp.
GGGCTGACATGCCCGCCACGCACGCTGCGTCACCCTATTCCCACACATGCGTGCCCGCCGGAGTGCTATCCCTCGGCGGGGACCAGGTAGCCAATCGCCGGGGCGACCTCGTAGTCGTAGACGACCGTCCAGACCACGCCTTCACCGTCGGTCCACTCGGAGCCGGGACGGGTGTCGAGGCGGTTGAGGTTGGCGAAGCCCAGCGCCTGGACGCGCTCGTTGAGGTCGTTGATCCCCGAGGCGTCGAGGTCCGTCTGCATGTGGTCGAGGAGCTTCGTCATGCGGCTCACGAGCTCCTGGGCGCCCACGCCGTCGAGGCCCTTGATGGCCTCCCAGCCCACGGCATCGGTGATGACCACGTGGTCGAGCTGGATGCCGCAGCGGCGCTCGATGGCGTTCACGCAGGCGGAGCCGCCCGACGTGGCGTAGAGGTCGTTGAGCTGCTGCGGGTTGGTCTCGGGATTGACGCGCACGTTGATGGGCAGCTGCACGTAGGTCCCCGTGCCCGCCGTCGTGTCGAGGCTGAGGATGTTGGCCTCGGTGAGCGCCGGGGCCTCGGCGGACAGGTCGTCGACGACGAGGAACAGGACGTTCTCGAGGACGTGGTCGCTCACGACATAGCCATCGACCGACTTGAGCTCGGGGTTTCCGGCCACCGAGGACACGAGCTCGGTGTTCCCCTTCACCGAGTCGAACCTCGCACGCGCCCAGAGGGTCTGGAAGAGGAACCACCCGCCAATACCGATGAGGGCGAGCGCGATGAGGGCGAAGATCGTGGCGCGCGGGCCACCCTTGGGCACGTCGGTCCTCTCGTAGCGTTGACGTCTCACAGTCGGCTCCTCTCATCGCACGGGCCGCGCCGGCCCGGAACTAGCCTAGCGGTATTCCCGCAAAAAGTCCGCAGACAACGCCTACAGCATAGACGAAAGCGGTGATCGCGGCATTCTGCCGTAGGTCAGCGTTCGTCCTCCACAGGACGAGGAGCCCCACCCCGCCCGAGGTGAGCAGGCCGGCCACCAGGGGTCCGATGCCGATCGTCCCGGCAAGGTAGAGCTCGGAGATGGCGACGCTCGCGGCGCAGTTGGGAATGAGGCCGATGAGCGCGCACAGGAAGGTCGCCCGCACGGGATGGTTCGCCGCGAGCTGGGCGATGGGCTCCTCCCCCACGGTCTCGAGCAAGAAGCCCAGGACGAGCGAGACCACGAAGATGAAGGCCGTCACCTGAAGGGTGTGGTGGAGGGCCGCGCGGAGCACCGAGCGCACCAGTTCCCCGGCGGTCCCATGCTCGTGCACGTGGCCATGGTCGTGCTGCCCCTCGTCGTGGCCGTGGCCGTGGTCGTGCTCCTCGGTCGGACACCCATCGCACGCGCACCCCTGCACGTGCCCATGGTCGTGGTCGTGCTCATGCTCGTGGTCGTGCTCGCAGCCACAGTGCTCGCGCTCGCAGAGCTCGCAGATGTGGACCTCGCCGTCGCCTGCGCGGTGCAGCCTGCGCAGCACGATGTCGACCAGAAGGCCGATGACCATGCCCAGCAGCATCTTGAGGACGACGACCAGCACCATGGTCCCGGCGGCGGCGCCGCCATGGGCCAGAAAGACCGGTACCATCTCGTCGGAGGTCGAGAGTATGACCGCGACGACCGTGCCGGCCGTGACCACGCGCGCGGCATAGAGGGTCGAGGCCATGGCGGAGAACCCGCACTGGGGAAGCGCCCCCAGAAGCCCGCCCACGATGGGCCCCGCCTTGCCGGCGGTTGCGACCGCGCGGGTGACGCGGGCGTCGGAGACGTGCTCAATGGCCTCCATGACCACGTAGGTCACGAAGAGGAAGGGCACGAGCCTGGCCGTGTCCACGATGCCTTCGAGCAGGACGTCCATCAAGAGGTCGAGGCTCATGGTCAGTCGACTCCCTCCCCCCAGGGGGCGAGCAGCCCCTCCGGATAGCGAACGTCGCAGAAGGTGAGTCCGTTGGCGGGGGCACAGGGGCCCGCCGCCCTGCGGTCATGCTCCAAGAGCACCCCCTCGACCCATGCGGGGTCGCGATGCCCACGGCCGACCTCCACGAGGGTGCCGGCGATGGTGCGAACCATCGAGTGGAGGAACGCGCTCCCCACAACGTCCAGGGCGACGAGACGCTCCCCGGCCTCCTCGATGGCGGAGACGTTGCACGAGTACACCTCGCGCGTGGTGCTCTTCCCCTCCGCGGAGGCCGCCTTGCAGAAGCTCTTGAAGTCGTGCTCCCCCACGAGCAGGCCTGCGGCCTCGTCCATGGCGGCGACGTCGAGCGCATGCCTGATCCACCAGGCGTGTCCGGCGCTCAGGACGGGCTTTGCCGGTCCCGGGCACAGGCGATAGCGATAGGTGCGCGAGAGGGCGTCAAAGCGCGCAGAGAAGCCCACAGGGGCCCCGAGCACGTCCAGCACGGACAGGTCGTCGCCCGTGAGGGCGTTGAGGGCGCGGAGCAGCGTGCGACCCGACAGGGAGCGCTCGTCATCGGTCACCGGGACGCTCACGTACTGGCCGAGGGCATGGACGCCGGCGTCGGTGCGACCGGCGCAGGTGAGCTCCGGCTCGCGATGCAGGAGCGTGGCGAGGGCCTGGGCAAGGTCTCCCTCGACCGTGCGCAGCCCCGGCTGGGAGGCGAAGCCGCAGAACCCGGCCCCACGATAGCCGACGCGCAGGACGAGCGTGCCGGCATATCCCGCCGCGCGCGCCTCCTCTGCGCGCTCCAGCGCACCCGGCCTGCGCCCGGTCTGGGAATCGAGTTCCATGCGTCCCTCCCTCCTATGGCAGAGGACCCCGTGCTCGCGCGCGGGGTCCTCGGCTCGTGTGATGGCGTGTTCGCCTACTCGGCGGACTCCTCGGTGGCCTCGGCCTCGGGCTCGGCCTCGACGGCCTCCTCGACTGCCTCGGGCTCAGCCTCGGTCTCGACGGTCTCCTCGGCCTCGGGGGCCTCCTCGACCTTCTCGACCTTCTTGACCTCGGTCTTGGCGGCCTTGGCCTTCTTGCGGACGGGCTCGGTCACCATCTCGATGATGACGACCTCGGCATTGTCGCCCTTGCGGTTGCCGAGCTTCATGATGCGGGTGTAGCCGCCATCGCGGTCCGCCCACATGCCCTGCGCGGCCTTCTCGAAGACCTCGCGGACGATCTCGGC
>CAMPCT010000290.1 GCA_946647055.1 uncultured Atopobium sp.
TGAATTCGTCCCAAAAGGAAAGAAATCACCGGATTCTGTCAGTTTGGGACGAATTCGCCGTTATGGGGTGGTCTTACGGAATGGGGATGGCGATGTCGAGGCAGAACACATCGCCGCTCGTGCCGCAGTCGATGACACCGCCGTGCCCCTCCACAATCATCTTCATCGAGCGGAAGCCATAGCCATGGTTGAGGGGATCGTTCTTGGTGGATTGGGGCACGTGCTCTGCGAACTGCACCTTACCTGCGAAGTAGTTCTCCTCGTGAATCGTGATGAGCCCCGCGTTGAAGCGTACGCCCAGCGTGATGACTCTCTTCTCTGGATTCTCCAGGCTGCGGGTTGCCTCGATCGCATTGTCGAGCATGTTGCCAAAGAGCGAATAGAGCTCGGCGGGGGAGAGGAATGACAGCCTCGAGCCGTCGGCCGAGCAGGTGAACTCGATGCCCAGGCTGTCGCAGAGCAGGCTCTTCTCGGTGAGAATGGTGTCGAGCGCGTCGTTACCCGTCTTGACGGCTGAGTCGTAGATGCTGACGCCCTTCGCGATCTCGCGAAGCATCTCGCTGCTGAGCACCGTCGTGCCTTCGGAGCCGTCCTCGAGGTGGCGAATCTGGTGACGGATGTCGTGCATCTTGATGTTGATGGCGTCGATGGTGTCGCGGCTGGTCTCGTACTGGCGCTCTCGGTCGAGGATGAGCTGGCTGGTGGTGGCGGCCTCAACCTGAAGTCGCCTGTTGAGAAGCAGTTCGTATTCCATGTAGAGGATGAGCACGCTGAGACCGACCTGCGTGAGCCTGAACACCAACACCTGGCCGGTGGAGACGCTGTCCCCTGTAAGGCCATTGCATGCTGCGCTGAACACGATGTTGAAAAAGAGCGCGGCCGAGATGGCGACGATGGCGCTTGTGCTGCTCACGACGTCGATGCCCTCCCTGCCAAGTCGACGAATAAACAGCAGGTAGAACAGGGCGGTACCAAGCGCGATGGTTGCAAACGACAGGAAGAGGTCGAGGCCGCGGCTCATCTCCGAAACCATCGCTGGCCGCAGCGCGTTCATGACGATGATGCGGAGGACAAACGTCAGATTCTGGACGGTGTATGCGGCCCCGGCATAGAAGAATGCGTGCGCGAAGGAGACATTGCAACACGCCAGGACGACACCGACCATCAGCAGCAGGGCCAGCACGTAGATGAGCAGGAGCATGGAGATGCTCGCCAAAGAATCCCATGCTGTCGCGGAACTTGGTTGCAGGCCAAGCAGTCCCCTAAAGCAGATGACGAACAGGGCAGACGACACGATGACCCTGACGGGATAGAGGCGTCGCTTTCTCAGCGCCCACATGACCACGAGCAGCGGGACTATGTAGCTCAGCGGAGGAATCAGCTTGCCTATGAGGCCGGACGGCACGTTGGCCATGATCAGTCGCTCCCCCCGTAGTAGTTTGCGATCTCGCGAAGGACGTCTCGGCGCTTTGGGCGGCTGATGGGATACTCCTCGTCTGTGGAGAGCCGAACGCCCCAGGAGTTGACGTTACGGACAAAGTCCATGTTGACGAGCGTGCCACTTGTCACCATCACGAAGGGGCTCCCCTCGAGCGACTTTGCCACCTTGCCCATGGAGCCTCGCGAGGCGAAGATGGTGCCGTCTGCGAGGTGATAGTTGATCGTGTGCCCGTCCACCGTGATGGCGGTCACGGAGGTCACAGGCATGACCTGCATGCCGTCTTTGGTCTTGACGACGATGCTCCTGCCCAGCGTGCGACGCGTCACCCTCAGCGCTCTGTCCATGCGCAGGGCAAAGCTCTCGTACTTTACCGGCTTGACCATGAAGTCGAGTGCATCCACCTCGTAGCTGCTCGCCGCGTATTGTGCGAGGCTCGTGATGAAGATGATGGGTGTTCGCACTCCGTTTGAACGGAGGATTCCGGCTGCCTCCATGCCGTTGATGCCTGGAAGCCCGATGTCCATGAAGATGATGTCGGCATCGGGAATCGAATCGACAAGCTCAAATGCGGTGTTGGTGCGCGAGATGACAAAGGGCTGGCTGTGAAGTCGCTCGTACCTCTTGAGGCACTCGAGCAGCGCCGCGGCCTCTTGTTCGCTGTCTTCTACGACAAGGATCCGGACAAGCTTTGACCCGGTGTCCAGCGAGCGATTGTCGGTTGTGTTGATGCTCTTATCGTCCACGTTGTCGCTCCCGAAGCACGTTTCTGACGCAATCTCGACAGTTTTTGCTCAACGAATCCCGGTACGTCGACCAGCGACATAGCATCCGAGACGCGGTAGTTGCCGACATGCGTGCGGTCGCGACGCAAGCATTGAGGTGACTACCGCAACGGTAGCACAGTTAAGTTTTGAAAGGAGAGAGACTGTGAGCAAGAAGATGACGAGAAGGGGCTTCCTCGAGGTTGCGGGAGGCGCCTGCGCGCTGGCTCTGGCCGCTTGCGCCAACAACGGCGGCGAGACCGAGCCCGAGGCTGAGGGCGAGCCCGAGACCGAGCCCGAGGTCGACGGCGACGCGTATGCCGCTCCCGACGCGTCCGCGTATCCCATCGAGCCGGACGGCGAGGGCGTCGAGGCCCTGTGGACCTCCGAGGAGACCCGCGACGGCTGGACCCGCGTCACCAACCCCAACGGCTTCGTGATTGGCGTCATGGACACCGCCAAGATCATCCAGGTCAACGGCCTCGCCTTCAAGGACCTCGACGGCAGCGGCAAGCTCGACCTCTGCGAGGACTGGCGTCAGGCCATCGACGACCGCGCGGCCGACTTCGCCGCCAAGCTTACGGATGACGACTGCATCAAGCTCATGTTCCACGGCGGCGTCGCCGACAAGGCCGAGGGCGCCGAGGACCCCGAGTTTGGCCTCATCGCCCAGGGCTCTGCCGCAGGCGTGTCTCGCCTGGCCTCCAACGAGGAGTCATACGCCACCGACATCCAGTGGATCAACAAGGTCCAGGGCCTGTGCGAGGAGCGTCCCCTTGGCGTCCCGTACATGAACTCCACCGACCCGTACTCCTCCCTGGGCATCCCCACCGGCTGCGGCCTTGCCCCTCTCATGGACAAGGACCTCTGGCGCAAGGCCGGCATGTGGACCAGCCGCGCATGGC
>CAMPCT010000291.1 GCA_946647055.1 uncultured Atopobium sp.
GCCATCTTCTGCGGCATCATCACGCTCAACCAGACCATCTACCAGTTCCTCGCCAGCTACGCCACGTCGTTCGCCGACACGCTCCCGCAGATCGCCGCCGCCTCCGGCGTCGTCGCGAGCGCGGCCATGGCCGGCCAGGCCATCGGCAAGGTCATCCTTGGCATCATCAACGACAAGTCCGTGAAGCTGGGCATCATCTTTGGCCTTGCCTGCGGTGCCGCTGGCGTACTGCTCATGTGGTTCCTGCCGTCCACGCTTGCCATCCTGCTCGCTGGTGCGTTCCTCTTTGGTATCGTGTACGCCATGACCACGGTCCAGACGCCGCTTCTGGTGCGCTCGGTCTTTGGCAGCGCCGACTACACCAACATCTACTCGCGCATCTCCATGGTGGGGTCGCTCATGAGCGCCGTCGCGGCGGTCTTCTGGAGCTTCGTCATCGACTCCCCCGGCGGGTTCCCGCTCATGTTCATCGGTGGCCTCGTCTGCATGGCGATCTGCCTCGTAACGAGCTTCTTCGCGCTCGGGCAGAAGGACAAGCTCCTGGGGAAGTAGCGTCCGCATCCCCAGACTGGCATCATTGCCTCTGACAAGACTCGTCGGGGCCCGGAGAGACAGGCGTCTGTCTCTCCGGGCCCCGACGCATGCCAGGCATTTCAGCGAAGGCAACAGGCTACTTGGCAGCCTTCCTAGCCTTGCGGGCAGCACGACGCTCCGCGCGGATGCGCTTTGCACGCTCGCGGACCTCGGGGGTGTCCTTCTCTATGAGGGCAAGGAAGTCGTCCGCATCGGGATCTATGCCACGATAGACATGCACCCAACCTGTGAACTGCGAAAACATGCCATGCACCCACTCCGACCCGGGATCGGTCGCACAGAAGGCGGCGCAGGCGTCGAAGTCCGCAAGTTCCTCTCGTAGGAAGGTGCGGTCCTGGTGCGAGGTGTAGAAGCAGTCGAAGGGCATCTCCTGCATCTTGGCAAGCGTCGCGCGATAGGTCGCCACGTCGCAGCTCTCCTCGAAGAAGAGGCACATGGCAGGAGTCACTGCGTCGCCCGTGAAGAGCACCCTGCGCTCTCGCAGCAGGAAGCCAAGGCTCCCTACGGTGTGCCCCGTGAGGGCAACGACCTCGACAGTGAGGCCGCCAAGGTCAAACAGGTCGCCCTCGGAGATCACAGTCACCTGGGGACGCTGTCCGCAGTCGAGAAACCACGGCTCCTCAGGGGAGACGATTCCCTGATTCACGACGTGTTCGTGGGCCGCCTTCGCGAGCCTGGTCTCGTAGTCGAGCCGCTCCGCCTCGACGGCGTCCAGATGAATCCGGCCGAAGAACCACGACCCTGCGATGTGGTCATAGTGGGAGTGGGTCGCGACGACGGTGACAGGCAGGTCGGTTATCTGGGAGACGGCCCCGCGCAGGTTACCGTGGCCCCCCATGGTGTCGATGAGAAGCGCACTCGTCTCCCCCACCACGAGATGGCACTGGAAGTCCATGGCGTCGCGCAGGCGCCAGATGCCAGGCTCGACCTCTCGCCAAGTGATGCAGCCCAGTTTTCCCATGGTCACTCGCTACCCTTGAGCAGGAGCTTGCAGAATGCGTCGACGCCCCAACCCACGTACCAGACACCAGCGAGCATGGCGACGGCGATCTGGATGGGCAGGGATCCCATGCCAGCGGTACCCAACGGGCCCATGACCGTGAGGCCGATGGCCCAGCCGCACAGCACGGCGGGGAGGAAGAACCACTTGTCGAACGCACTCGCGAACACGACGGCGACAAAGCCGATCACCGCAAGCGTGAGGAAGGTGTTGACGTCCGCCGGGAAGGGCAGGTTCTCCATGCACCACATGGCGACGACGGCCATGAGGTCGGAGAGCAGGAAGCCGAGGGAGATCCTGACGCCGTCCTCGGCCTTGTTGCCGTTGGCCACGTAGATGCCGGCGCAGATGAGCGCCACGGCGCCGCAGGTGATGCCGAAGTGGCCGGACAGGACCGCCCACAGGGGCGGGAGCAAGGCGATGCCAGTCGCCAGGACGAGGACTTCCTTCTTCATGAGAACCTCCTAGTAAACAGTTGGCCGCTGCGCATGACCTGCATCGGCCTGAGTTGAGTCCGTGGAAGCGGCTTCCGCACGCATCGTGCCTGGGCGGAGGGCCCTTCCGCTGATGTGCTATTCGTCCTTGGGCTTGGGCATGAGGGCGGCCATCGCGCGCTCCTTGCCAAAGATGGCGCCGCACACGGTCATGCCGGAGAGCACCAGCGCGACGGCAAGGACGAGGCCGTAGCACCAGAAGCCGAACAGCTCGGCAAAGAGGACCGGCTGGACGTTGGCGCCCATCTCGGTGATGTAGAAGGAGGTCGCCATGCCCATGAAGATGCAGGGAACGTTCGAGAAGATGGCGCCCTCGAAGAAGTTCTCGTGCACGGTCAGGATACAGAAGATGACGAGGACGGTCGCGACGAGCATCATGGGGCTGGCCATGTTGCCACCCGTCAGGACGCCCGCGACGATGCCGTTGATGACGCACCACAGCTCGCCGGCCGCATAGCTGATGACCATCTCCGGAATCATCTTGAAGTTGGCACCGAACGCGAAGAACATGAGGAGCGGAAGGAAGCACATCCACGTGTACTGACCAAAGCCGACGAGGCCCATGACCTGCATGAGCAGCGTGAGCGTGATGGCGCCGACGAGCGCCTGGACCAGCTTGATCTTGTTCCTGTCGGTCATACGTGTTTCCTCTCTTCTGGTTGGGTATCGAACCTACTTGTTGCTTTGGGACGGAGGCATGCCCCACCCTCTGGGAGGAGGTGGGGCATGCCTTGGTTCCTACGGGCGGACCAATGAGCGGGATCCCGCATGGGATTCGACCGTCGTGCCAAAGGACAACCCTGAGGTGCGTGGCGCCTGAGGCATGCCTATGCGCGCTCGGGCTCCTTGATGCGGCTGATCAGGAAGATGGCGATGATGGTGCCCGCCATGAAGATCCAGTAGCTGAGCGTGAGGTTGTTGACGCCCACGATGCCAATGATGATCAGGCCGGTGCAGCGGATGAGCGTGTTGACCGGGGCGATGAGGCGGTTGGCCTGGATGAAGCC
>CAMPCT010000292.1 GCA_946647055.1 uncultured Atopobium sp.
CTGCGTTCCGTACATAGTACGAATACCGTACGATGTACGGGCTAACGGCATGAATCGTACGGTGTACGGCTTATTTGGTATCTTGTGACGCGGCCCGACCTCGGCTGCGAGGTACGACTTGCAAGCGGTGGGGAGCCGCTCGACGTCGTCGTGATGGACGGCTCCCTCGTGTGGTGCGGGGACGTCGCGCCTCTCGCGTACCCACGAAGGGATGACTGCGCGCTCCGCTTCGTGAGCCGCGAGGTGGCCGCGGAGCTCGTTGTCACCCCTGACAGGATGTCATGCGCGCCGGTTGCGTCATGCGCCCCTTGCGCTACAATGGCATCCGAGACGGGAGCTTGCGGCGAGGCAGGCTGAGAGGGGCACCTGTGCCCGACCGACCCTGATCTGGGTAATGACTATGACCCGAGAATGCAATGACGGCGGCCCCTGAGCCGCCGCGCTTCTTTGCGGTCCACGAAAGTGCACGGAGGGCAGTCCACGAGGTCACGGGGCAGTGCACGAGGCTGTCTTGACTGGACGCCGAATCGGCGAGCGGTATGGAGGACCTATACTCGTGGACGAGGCAGACAGGAGGCAGATCCCATGGACAGGCCCGTCACCACGCTCTTCATGCTCATGTCGCTCGACGGAAAGATTAGCACCGGGTCCAGTGATGAGCTCGACTTCGACCGCGACCTCCCGCGCGTCCCCGGCGTGGCCGAGGGGCTCCACCAGTACTACGAGCTGGAGCAGGAGACCGACCTCTGGTCGCTCAACACCGGCAGGGTGATGGCCAAGGTTGGTGCCAACGAGCTACCCACGCCCGAGAGGCTGCCCGTCTCGTTCGCGATTCTCGACAACACGCACCTCACCGCCGCCGGCGTGCGCTGGCTCTGCGCTAGGTGCCGGCAGCTCGTCGTCATTACCTCGAACGCGGCGCACCCCGCGCTCTCGGTCGACGGGCCGAACCTCTCCGTCATGTGCCAGGAGCAGCAATCCCTCGCCGAGGCGTTATTTCGCCTGAGGGCTGAGCACGGTTGTAGGCGCCTGACCGTCCAGTCCGGGGGCACGCTCAACGCTGCGCTCGTGCGCGCTGGGCTCGTCGACTTCGTGGACGTCGTCGTCGCCCCCGTGCTGGTGGGAGGTGGTGACACGCCCACGCTCATGGATGGGCCCTCGTTTACGGGCGCGAACGAGCTATCTGGCCTTTGTCCCCTCGAGCTGTTGGGCTGCGACGTCCTGCAAGACTCCTACGTGCGCCTTCGGTACGGGGTGGTGCGGTCCTCCTAGCACCTCGGCGAGAGTGCGAGGTGCCAGTTGCGGCTAAACTTGCAAATAATGTAAGATTAGCCGCAACAATAGCGAGGAGGGCAAATGGACTACATGCCGCGCGAGATCGAGGCCGAGTTCCGGGCGACGTGCGCCGAGTACCCCGTGGTGCTGGTCACGGGGGTGCGCCAGGCCGGCAAGTCGACCATGCTCGAGCACTTCCTCGGGGAGGGGCGCCGCAAGGTCACCCTCGACGACCTCGAGGAGCGTGCCCTCGCCCGGGAGGACCCTGAGTTCTTCCTCCAGACGCACCGCCCCCCCGTGCTCATCGACGAGGTGCAGTACGCCCCCGAGCTCTTCCCCTACCTCAAGATCTACGCCGACCGCAACCCGGGCGAGATGGGCGCCGTGTGGCTTACGGGCTCGCAGCCCTTCGCCCTCATGGAGCTCGCGGGGGAGTCGCTTGCGGGGCGCGTGGGCATCCTGCACCTGCTGCCGCTCTCGCAGGGGGAGGCGCACGGGGACGCAGCCCCCATCCCGCTCATATTTGACATGGACGCGCTGGAAGAGCGCGCCGCCCGCCGCGAGCCAGCCACGGTGGAGGAGATGGACGGGCGGATCTGGCGGGGCACGATGCCGGCCGTCGTCTCGGGGCGGCACGCCGACCCGGCGCGGTTCTACCGCAACTACCAGCAGACCTACATCGAGCGCGACGTGCGCGAGATTGACGGCGCCGCCAGCCTCGTGGACTTCTCGCGCTTCATGCGGGCGGCCGCCGCCCAGGTGGGCCAGCTCCTCAACGTGGAGTCGCTCGCGCGCGACGTGGACATCCCCCGGCGCAAGGCGCAGGAGTGGCTCGGGATCCTCGAGCGCTCGGACGTCATCTTCCTGCTGCAGCCCTACTCCAACAACGCCCTCTCGCGTGCCGTCAAGACACCCAAGCTCTACTTTACCGATACGGGCCTCGCCGCCTGGCTCGGGCGTTGGACGAGCCCCGCCTCCATGGCCGCCGGAGCAAAGGGCGGGGACCTCTTCGAGAACTACGTGGTCTCGGAGATCCGCAAGTCGCTGAACAACGCGGGGCGGGACGCCGAGCTGTGGTTCTACCGCGATCGGGATGCAAAGGAGATCGACCTCGTCATAGAGCGCGACGGAGTTCTCACGCCCGTCGAGGTGAAGCGCGGCGCGAGCCCCAGGAGGTCGGCCTCGTCGGCGTTCGGCCTGCTCGACCGCTCCGGCCTCGAGCGGGGCACCGGCGCCGTGGTGTGCATGAAGGAACGCGTGGGCCATGCCAGCCGCGACTGCCTCTACGTGCCCGCCTGGGTGCTGTAGGGCCGACTAGGTGGACTAGGTGGACCGTGCTCGAGGCGTGAAGATGGACTCTATGGACGAGAAAGACGGTAGGAAACTCAGTGGCTTTCGTGCCGTCCTGCCTGCGGTTTTGCCTGCCGGTCCACCTCTGCTACAATGGACACGCACGGGGAGCTGGGGATTTGGCCCGGCTGAGAGGAATGACCCAATCATTCGACCCTTACACCGGATCTGGGTAATGCCAGCGTCGGGACCATAGGCTCGCAGCATGAGGGTCCCGCAGCACTATGGCGCGGGGCCTTTTCCTTGCGTCGGGAAGGAGCGAGCATGAACTGTTCCGTGGCGATCCAATTCCTGCCCATGGACGCCAACGACGACGATGACGAGGTCTGCCGCATCGTCGACGAGGTCATCGCCTACATCGACGCCACGGGCGTCGACTACTACGTCGGTCCGTTTGAGACCACCATCGAGGGCGACTACGACCTCTGCATGGAGATCGTCAAGAACTGCCAGCT